>NZ_JBREBQ010000005.1:0-147232 GCF_052906625.1 Geobacillus sp. CCR
CCAGCCCTTGATTGGTCACTTGAAGATGCAGCTTGAAACCGTAGTACCATTGCTTTTTGGAAGCACAATACCCCATATCCGCGATCCCTCGAAACCGCTTGACGCGCTGCATTCTTGCGGGATGGCACAACGGAAGAGGCAAGCTGTCGACGACCGCATAAGCATGGTGTTGGCCGCGTTTCGCCAGCTCATGACGGATCCATTTGATGGCGAAACCAAGCGCCCGGCAGCGGCGGTTGTATCGGGAGCGTTCAAGAAACGAGCCGTTTGTGAACAAATTTCCCGTGACAAAACGATGCCAGGCTCGTTCGGAAGAAAAGCCCAGCAGCTTCCCCAAAAGGTGAACCGCCATGACCACTTCGTCTTCTTGCTTGACCAAGTGACGGTTGCGGCGATGAAGATACATTTGAATCAACGACAGTTGGGCAGAAACAAAACAGAAAATAGCGGCATATTGTTTTTGAAGTTTGGCTGGATCTGTAGTAAAATGAAAGTGCTCTTGCATGGGGGATCTCTCCTTTCGAATGTTGGGTGACACTTTCATTCTACTGGAGATCCGCCAGCAAGGGCTATTTTTATGCTTGATCAAGTTTATCTAGCACCACGGGTTTTTTAAAATTCTTTTCCACAATGTTCGACAAGTTTTTCTGCTTTTTCATTTGGCTAAACTGCATGATAGTCAACTCTCCCCCCTCGCTTAAAGCCAAATGAAAGCTTCCAATTGCATCTATAAATTATAGACAAAGGAGTTTTGCTGCTATATTATAGACAAAGGGGTTTTGTTGCGATGAACATCGTCTGTGCGACATTGAACGCCAAATACATTCATATGAATTTAGCCATCCGCTATTTAAAAGCATACGCTCAGCCCGAATTTGACGTCAAGCTTGTTGAGTATACGATCAAAGACCCGGTGCTGAACATTGTGACTGATTTGTACCAACGCCGTCCGGATGTCATCGGCTTCAGCTGCTACATTTGGAACATTGAAGAAACGATCAAAGTCGTCAAGCTGTTGAAAAAAGCAGCGCCGAATATTGTCATCGTCGCCGGCGGACCGGAAGTGTCGTACGATGTGCGTGAATGGATGGAGCGGGTGCCGGAATTGGATTTTATCGTCATCGGTGAAGGGGAAGAAACGTTTAAACAGCTGCTCTTTGCCTTAGAAGGCCGCAAAGAAGTGGCAGATGTCGCAGGGCTGGTGTTTCGCGATGGAGACCGCATCGTCATGAATCCACAACGGAACAAGCTCCGCCTTGCTGATATGCCGTCGCCGTTTCGCTTTCCGGAAGACATCCCACATCTTCCGAACCGGATCATCTATGTGGAGACAAGCCGCGGCTGCCCGTTCAGTTGCCAATTTTGCCTGTCCTCGATTGAAGTAGGTGTCCGCTATTTTGACCGTGAAAAAATCAAGGATGATTTACGCTATTTAATGAAGCACGGAGCGCGGACGATCAAGTTCGTCGACCGGACGTTCAACATCAGCCGCAGCTATGCAATGGACATGTTTCGCTTTTTAATTGACGAACATGTACCGGGAACGGTATTTCAGTTTGAAATTACCGCCGACATTATGCGCCCGGAGGTCATCGAGTTTTTAAACAAGGAGGCGCCGCCCGGGCTGTTCCGCTTTGAAATCGGCGTCCAGTCGACAAACGACGAAGTGAACCGTCTCATTATGCGCAAGCAAAACTTCGCAAAACTTTCGCGAACGGTGACGATGATTAAAGAAGGCGGGAAAATCGCCCAGCATTTGGATTTGATCGCCGGTCTGCCCGAAGAAGACTACAACTCGTTCCGAAAGACGTTTAACGACGTGTTCGCCCTTCGCCCGGAAGAACTGCAGCTTGGCTTTTTGAAACTGCTGCGCGGCACTGGGCTGCGCCTGCGCGCCGAGGAGTACGGCTATGTGTATATGGACCATGCGCCATACGAAGTGCTCGCCAACAACGTCTTGTCGTTTGATGACGTCATCCGCATCAAGCAAGTGGAAGACGTGCTCGAAAAGTATTGGAACGCCCATCGAATGGACGAAACGATCGAGTACTTGGTGACCGATGTGTTCCCATCGCCGTTTGACTTTTTCCAGCAGTTTGGCACGTATTGGGATGAGCGCGGCTGGGCGCGCATTGGCCATCAGCTTGAGGATTTATTCCGCCGCCTGCATGAGTTTTTACGTACGTGTGCGCCAGATGCCCTGCCTGTCGCCGAATCGCTCATGAAATACGACTACTTGCGTGGACAAAAGCATAAGCCGCGCAAGCCGTGGTGGGAAGAAAAAACGGAGAAAACGACGCGCACGACCGTCTACCGCGCGCTGCTTGAGCGCCCCGAGGCGCTTGGGGAGGACTTTGCCGTCCTCGGGCTCGGGGAAAAGGAATTGTTTAAACATACGGTCGTTGAAATCGTGCCGGTCGATGTCGGCCGCTATATCGCCGCGAAGCAGCTCTCGTTTGCGCCAACGGCCATCGTCGCCTATTTCGACCCGTCTGGCACAGGAGCTACGGTCTTTTCTGCACCGCTTTCCACCCTGTTTGCGTCATCCGCATCGGCTTGAACGCCCAAGCGAAAAAGAGCGCTGTTTCCAGCGCTCTTCTTTGTCCGCCCACCGATCCAATCCCATCAAAACGGCGGTCTCACCGCGGCGGCTATTTTTGTTTTGTCTCCTTCTCCTTTGCTTGCTTTTGCTCCTCGATCAGCCAAAACGGCTGATCACGAGCGAAATCGCCCCATTCAAACGCCATTTCTTCATTCGTTCGAGCGGGCCGCTCCTTATGCTCTTTACCCATCGCCGCCTCCTTGTCTCCCTTTTTTCGAATTGCGGTTCGCGCCGCGGATCATGTCCTCCTCGCCGGCATATTGTGCCGCAAATTCGGTATCCGGCAAACTTTCCGTTGGCGTTTTATTGTTGTTTTTCGCTGCGTCAAATTTCACTTTTCGCTTCATCATCGTTTCGTCTCCTCCTCATCAACCGTTTTCCGCTCATAAGCGACAAGCACAATTTCTTCTCCTGTTTCTTCACGCAGCCGCTGTTCGAGTTGCTGAAGCTGGCGAAGCGTCCCGTCATGAAGACGGGCGACTGGAAATGCGACGTTGGCCACACCCATCCTCCTTTCACATTTTTTCTTATCATGCCTCGTTCAGGTGCGTTTTATCATAGTTCCGAAAGAAGACTCCCACTTCAAGCAAAGCGAAGCGGGAGTAGTTCACGCGTCTCCATAGCCGGTACATCTCCCGTCTGTCATCATCCTAATGGAGTCTATATTTCCACCTATATGATGTACGTTTTTTTTATGGATATGCCGAATGAAAAAGGGCTGCCGCCAAAGGAGGACAACCTTCCTTTCGGCAAACAGCCCCTTTTCGCAATGATCGGTAAACCAGTATGCAAAATATCTGTTATTTTCCACCTGTGAATGAAATCCCTTTAATAAAATAGCGATTGAAAAAGGCGTAAATAACCAATACAGGCATGGTAAATACCATTGATGCAGCCATAATGTAGTTCCAGTAGCTAATATATTGCCCTTTGAAGCTGTTAAGCCCAAGCGGCAGCGTAAACAGCTGCGGATCGGACAAAATAATGAGCGGGCGCATGAAATCGTTCCACGAACCCATGAAGACGAAAATGGCTTGAGCCGCCAACGCCGGACGAGCGAGCGGAAGAACAATCCGGAAAAAGATCCCGAGCCGCCCGAGTCCATCAAGTTCTGCCGCCTCTTCCAACTCTTTTGGAAAGTTAATGAAAAATTGCCTCATCATGAAAATAAACGTAGCGTTCACCATCGTCGGCACGATCATTCCTTGATACGAGTTCAACCAACCGAGCTGTTTCAAAATCAAATAGTTCGGAATCATCGTCACTTGGGCTGGAATCATCAAGACAGCCAAAATGATCAGAAACAGCGGTTTTCTGCCGGGAAATTGCAGTCGGGCCAACGCGTAGCCAGCCATAGAGTTGAACAATAAATTCAGCACCGTCACAGTTCCCGCAACCACAACGCTGTTTAGCAGCCAGCGTGGAAATAGCTCCTGTTCGACAAAAATCTGCTTATAATTATCAAGCGTAAACTTTTTCGGAATAAAGGACATGGTTCCGCTCACAATTTCTTCAAGCGTCTTAAACGACGAAGACAGCGCCCATAAAAACGGAATCATCGTAATCACGGCATATGTGATCAAGACCGCATACAGCAACAGCTTTCCAATGCCCATTTTCTTTTTCATCCATGCTCATCCCCTTAATAAAGAGACTCTTCTTTTGACAACTTCCGTTGCAACAATGTCACGATGAAAATCAAAATCGCTAACGCAAACGCGAGCGCAGCGGCATATCCCATTGTCCCTAATGTTTTAAATGCATATTGGTAAATCAAAAGCACAACCGTCAACGTCGAGTTGTTCGGACCGCCGGAACCGCCCGAGAAAATATACGATTGGTCAAACAGCTGGAATGTCCCAATCAGCCCCATGACCACGACAAATGAAGTCACCGGCCGCAAATAGGGAACAGTAATATGCCAAAACTTTTGCCAAGCGTTCGCGCCGTCCAGCTCAGCTGCTTCATACAAGGAATCAGGAATATCTTGCAACGCCGCCAAATAAATGACCATAAAGTATGGGGCTGTCGCCCAAATGTTCATGATCATAATGGCATTCAATGCTACATCGGGATCGCCGATCCAGTTATATGTCGGCAAACCAACCGCTTTCAATACGTGATTGATAAGTCCATTTTGGTTGTACATCCACATGAAAATGAGCGTCAGCACGGCCGAGGACGTCAACGTCGGCAAAAAGTACACAATGCGGAAAAACTTTTGTCCCTTGAGCCCTGCATTTAATGTCGCCGCTAATACAAGCGCTAAAATGGTCTGGCATGGAACGACAATGACGACATATTTCAGCGTGTTCCATAACGCGATTTTGGCCCGAGTATCATCGGCCATGCGCTTGAAATTGTCCAACCCGACGAACTCAAACGAAGTCGTACCCAACAATTGCACTTTGTGAAAGGCCAGAAAAATCGCAAACAAAATCGGGCCGATAATAAAAAGAAGCAGCACAAATAAAGTAGGAGACAAAAACAAGTAGCTTGCCCCCGCTTCGCGCCACATTCGCTTCGTTGACATTCTTTTCATCTTATTCCCTCTCCTTGCCGAGAATCAAATCGCTGTTCCTCTCTTTCTAACGCAGCCAAAAATAGCTGCGGTTAGAAAGAAAGGAACAGCTCCCTGGCAGAGCATGACCCGTCTGCCAAGGGCTGATTCGCCTTATTTGCTTTCGATTTCGCTGTTCGCCGTTTTTTGTGCTTCTTTCAACGCTTCAGCAAGCGGACGTTCACCGAGGAAAGCGCTGACAAATTGGTTATTGAAGTTATTCGTAATAATCGGCAAGTTCGTTCCATTCTGCCATACGGTCGCATACGATGCGCCAGCGACAAGCGGTGCACGCAGCGGATCTTTGTCAAATCCCAATTCAGCAGCGACCGATTTCCGCGTCGGCAAAGCGTATCCCTTGCTCGTCCATGTTTTCATTCCTTCTTTTCCTGTCAAATACTCGATCAGCTTCCAAGCGGCTTCTTTCTTTTTCGAATCTTTGTTCATGACATAGGCAACCGTATAAGCCATAGTCGTTTTTTTGCCGTTGATCGTTGGAATTTCAGCCGTTCCAAATTCTAAGTTCGGGAACGTCTCTTGCAGGAACGGAATCGCCCAGTTTCCTTCAATGACCATGGCCGCCTTGCCTTGACCGAACATCTCGCCGCCCCATGTAGCCCCAACTTCATTAGGTTGGGCTGCCGACTTATCTTTTAAGTGCATATCAACGATCGGCTGGAGCGCCTCGACTACTTTCGGATCAGCGAAGCTCGCTTTATTATCTGTCACAACTTTGCCGCCTTTGGATTCAGCAATGTAGTATAAGCGAGCCAGTTCCGGAGCAACGCCAAATCCGTATACTTGTTTCCCTTTTGTCAGCTTCTTCGCCACTTCCCGCAGTTCGTCCCAAGTTTTCGGGACTTCAACACCCGCTTCTTCGAACATCTTTTTATTGTAAAACAGTGCTAGCGTCGAATAGTCTTTCGGGAACCCATAAATTTTTCCATCTTTCCCTTTAAACGCATCAAGCATCGGTTTTTCAAAATCGTTAATGTCAAAATCGTCCGTTACATATTTGTCAAGCGGCTCAAGCGCCCCTGTTTCAATCAGAGCTGGGGCTTCAAATGCATCAAGGTAAAACACATCCGGCCCTTGCCCACCCGCTAAACGGGTTTTGATGACATCCATATACTGGTCGGCAATGACTTCATACTTGACCTTAATGTTGGGATATTTTTTTTCAAAATCATCCAACGTTTGTTTCAACAACTTTTGCTCCGTTGGATTGCCGCCCCAGCCAGCTAACGTGACTTCTACTTTCTCGCCTTGCTTACTCCCCCCGTTTGCCTTCTCACTTTTCTCACCACCGCCGCAACCGGCCAAAAGGCTGCCAAACAGCATCGTTGTGATGCCTAGCGCTGCCATCCACTTTGTTTTGCCCATGTAAACAACCTCCCCTAAAAATTGGTTTATATACACAGGGAAAGGAATGCTTCCCCTGCTGTTAACGAAGGACAATATCCCAACCCGTCGTATTCTCATCGATTTGGACATGGAAGTTATCCTGCTCACGGGTAACCGTCAATGACAATCGCCCGCCGCCGATTAGGATGTTTTCCACACGCAACATATTCATCGAATCAAGCAACGTCGGCGACAGATAAATATTCTTTTCCAACGCATTAGGAAACAATCCTAATAACGCCTGAACAAACACAAGCGGCGTCCCAGCCGCCCACGCCTGAGGCGAGCAGGCGACAGGATAGCGGACCGGTTTTCCCTCTGACCGGCTGTAGCCGCAAAACAACTCCGGCAAGCGATCATACTCAAAATGCATCGATGCTTCCATGAGTCCTTCAATGACCGTCTTTGCCTCGCGCCGCCTCCCCAGTTTGCTTAAGCCAAGCAAAATGAGGCTGTTGTCATGCGGCCAAATGCTTCCATTATGATAGCTCATCGGGTTATATCCCGCTTCTCCTTCGGCCATCGTCCGGATGCCGTAACCCGAAAACATTTTTTCCGAAAGAAGGGTGTCAATGACGGCATCCGCCCGCCTTCCTTCGAGCATTCCTGAAAACAGCACATGACCTGGGTTCGATGTAATCGTTCTGACAGGGGCTTTGTTTTCATCTAACGCAAGAGCATAAAATTTCCGATCTTCCATCCAAAACTGTTCTTCAAAGCGCTTTTTCAAAGCTTCCGCCTGCGTTCGAAGCGCTTCTGCTTTTTCCACTTCCTGAAGCTGTTCGAAAATGTCGGCAAGCCCCATTTTGGCTTGATAAACGTAGCCTTGGACTTCAACAAGGGCGATCGGCGCGCGGGCATACTCGCCGTTTTCGTGCACAATCGAATCGCCTGAATCTTTCCATCCCTGATTGGCAATCCCCTTGCTCGACTCCTGGAAATACTCGACAAATAAATCGCCGTCGCGGTCGCCATACCGGTCAATCCAATGGAGCGCCGCATCAATGTTGGATCGAAGCTGCCGGACGAGATCGAAGTTGCCGGTCCATTTGACATACTCCACCAACAGAACTAAAAAGAGCGGCGTCGCATCGATCGTTCCGTAATAAGGGGTAAACGGAATTTGATTCGTATTGGCCAACTCACCGAATCGGATTTCATGCATGATTTTTCCAGGCTGTTCATCGCGCCACGGGTCTACTTTCGTTCCCTGATAGCGGGCCATTGTCAACAACGTGCCTTTGGCTATTTCATGGTTGAACGGGAGCAGCTGCAAAGCCGCAATCAAACTGTCCCGGCCGAAGGGAACGCCAAACCACGGAAGTCCGGCCACCGGAAATGGCCCACAGCCAAGATCCGTAAGCAGCACCCGCAAATCCCCAATGCCCCGGCGGACTAAACGCTCAAACTGTCGTTCGTCCGTGATGACGTTCGCTGTTTCCCTTTCCCAACGCTGATAGGATTCTTGCAATCGTTGAAGCGCCTGTTCAGGCGGAATGACCTCCACTCTGCCTGTTTTGCCGGTGATTGGTTCGACCATCAACGTAACCGTCTGCTCTTCCGCCGGGTCGAGCGCAAAGTCAAAAACAATTTCTCCATGTTCCTTAACGGTTTTCTCCTCTCGATCCCAGCTGACCTTCGTTGCCCGTTCCACTCCGTCGGCTCCCTCGTAATGGAACGTGAGCGAACGTTTTCCAATGGTCTGGCCTGTCCGCTTTCCCACCTCTCCTGTCTGGAAGCCGCGAACGATAAACATATCGGCAAAATCGGCATCCATGTGCACGCTGATTTCCAATTGCACCGGCTTGGGATGATAATTTTTCAGCTTAATGGTTTCATAGAGCACACCCGCATAAATAAATCGTTTGCGCTCAATTTCAACGGATTCGCGCCACAAAATCAGCTCTCCGTCCCGTTCAATATGAGGGTTTGTCAATAAAATGGTAGCGACATAATTTTGCGCCGCATCAGACGCCAGCAGCACCGGTTCTTCCCCATTGATGCGCAAACTCCATTTGCTCAAAAAACGGGTGTCTTTTGTATACAGCCCTAATCCGTACGGATGATGTTCAGGGATATCCCCGTCTTGATCTGTCAATAAAAACACATCGTTTTCTTTAATCACTCGATAATCCATGCTGCTTCCCCCTGATTCTAGGTTGTCATCATCGGCTCAACAGCACGATGTCTTTCCTGCGTCAATTATGCTTACAAGCGAATTCCAAAACGTTTTCATTGATGATTCAAAAAAAGTCTGTCTTCATGACACCACAACAATCCGAAACGTTTTGGATCATAACTGAAACTGGCTCAGGGCGGTGAAAAAAGCCCTCATCCATCTTTTTTCACCGTCGACCCCCGTATTTTCAGTTCTGTTTCCAGAATCTTGACATGGGACTGAGCGTTGCCTTCCAACATATCAATCAACAGCTTGGCGGCCTCATATCCCATAGCAAATTTGTCTTGGGCGATGGTGGAGAGTGCAGGCGATGAATAGGACGCTAAAATAATGTCATCGTAGCCAATCACGGCCACATCATCAGGAACTTGCTTCCCCAACCGTTTTACGGCCTTGATGACACCTAGCGCCATTAAATCGCTTGCACAAAAGAAAGCCGTAATTTCTGGATATTGCTGAAGCAGCCTCAATGCCTCCTGCTCCGCGATTTCTTCGCGGAACGCTCCATTGGCAATCCAATATTCGCGTACGGGCAAACCTGCTTCAATCAATGCTTCCTTGAATCCTTTCTCACGCTGTTCACTCACAAATGCGTATTCATATCCATTGATCATAGCGATCCGTTTATGCCCGAGCTCAATTAAATGACGCACCGCTTTTTTCGCACCCAGCACATTGT
The DNA here is from genome assembly GCF_052906625.1 of Geobacillus sp. CCR. Classification (NCBI taxonomy): domain Bacteria; kingdom Bacillati; phylum Bacillota; class Bacilli; order Caryophanales; family Anoxybacillaceae; genus Geobacillus; species Geobacillus sp. CCR. Next base: position 9,425 of record NZ_JBREBQ010000005.1, read on the forward strand.
CCGTTGTCACATAGCCAACGGTTTTGGACTCGATGGGAATATCAATCAGGACACATGGAATTTCGCTTTCCACGACCTCATGCAAATACGGGTCATCCGTACGAATCCCTTGCAAAATCGCCCCATCGACGCGCCGCTCCCGACAAAGCTGTGTATACGTTTTTTCTCTTTGCTTGGTCGATGTCGTGCTGAACAGCACCATATCATAATCGACTTCACTGACATACTCATTGACGCCGGCCAGCACCTCAAAGGTAAAATTATCCTTGGCACTTTCCCTTGTTAATCCAGAAACGAGCAGCCCGATCGTCTTCGATTTATTCATGACAAGCCCGCGCGCCAGTGTATTGGGGCTGTAGTTCAACTGCTTCGCGATATCCATGATTTTTTGTCTCGTTTTTTCATTCACATCGGAATAGCCGTTCAGCGCGCGTGAAACCGTCGTAATCGAAACTCCCGCTGCCTTGGCAATATCTTTAATGGTTGTCACTGCCATTCCTCCAAAACGTTTTCGGTCATCTGCTCGTTTTCATTATAAACAATAACCGAAAACGTTTGCAATCTTTTTTTTAATGAAAAATTCCTCCTTTAATTCCCAACCATATCTCTTTGTTAGATCGTCCATACTAATCATACCGCATCAAAAAAACCATCAAGGAGGAATTTCATATGGCTCGTTCAAGCAACAAACTGCTTGTTCCAGGCATCGAACAAGCGTTGGAACAAATTAAGTACGAAATCGCCCAAGAGTTTGGCGTACAGCTCGGGGCTGGCACGGTTTCGCGCGCCAACGGCTCCGTCGGCGGAGAAATTACGAAACGGCTCATTGCTCAAGCACAAAGCGAATTGGCAGGCCGAAAAACGGAATAAAGCCGAGCGGAATCACTCGGCTTTTTTCGTTTTGGCATCCATCGCTTTCAAATGGCGGTGGGCGTCGGCTTGGCGGCGATGTCCCTCCTTGCCGCTGTCGCCCCCATTCCCCTTTTTCTTTTCATAATGAGCGCCTGGCCGCAACGGACGGGCGTTCCCATGGCTTTTCCATTTCACATAACTCTCTTTTTCAGGAGAAAGGCTTCCTTTGGTCGGATGAGAATGTTTCTGCTTGCGCGGCGGCTGTTTTTCGTTTTTTGATGGCTTCGGGTTTGACTCGTTATGGTTCTGTTTCTTTGACGGCTGTTGTGTCGGTTGTTCTTTGGCCGCTGGCGTTTTGTTTTCTTTTTCTCCACCTTTGGCCTTATCTTTCCAACCTTCTCCTTTCCGGCCGTTTCCATCTGCCGAGCGGACAGATGCTGGCGCAGCCGGTTTCACCTTTTTCTCGATTTGCAATAGTTTTCCGGTTGTCATCCCCCGTTTGACAGCTTGGTTGCGCACTGCCATCGTACTATTGGCCGTGGTAATGACAATCCGGTCATCCGCCACTGACCGCTGGATTTCCGCGAGCGCTGCGGACAGCTTCCGCGCTGAAGAGGCGTCGCTCTCCCTCTCCACCGTCGTAATCAGCACTTCCCCGCCTTTCTTTAAATACCCCTTTTGTTCGCTTAACGCAATGATTTGTTTCGTTACCGAAGAAAACGGTTGACGTTTCCAGGAAGGAAGCGCCGCCAGCACCTTCTTTCCTTCCTCATTGTAAGCCTTCAGCGTCAACACGCGCAGCTCCGCGTCGACACCCGCTTCTATGCTTGGGTTGATGTCGATCGACATGTAGGCGTACACCGCATTGGAAGGCCATTGAATCCAAGTCGCTAGAAGCACCGTGGCCGCCGTTAGAACGCTTATGAGCGCATATCGAAACGAACGGCGGCGAAACGGAAAAGGACGGCCAACCGCATTCGCTTTGACCTCTTCTCCAATCTCGCATTCTTTTTCTTTTTTCAATCGAAGAAATTCCCCTTCCGGCGTCAATACAGTGACGAACTCTTCATCCAACTCCAGCACAATTCCCTTTTTCACGATGAAAGCACCCCTTTTATATAGTCCTTCAAGTAAATGTAATCGCCTGCCAAAATGACCGCGACCGCAATAATGTATTTTCTGTTTCTCTCAATCGTCTTGCGGCTGACCGACGCCATCGTTTCCAGCTGTTTGATCGGCAGTTGCTTTTTTCGAAACAAAATACCAAGCCATTCGTCATTCGCAACAAGCAGTTCAGCCACACGAATAGCGTTGAGGCGGGCGTCTTTATGTTTTGGCGATTGTTCGACTAAATCGTGAAAATGAATGCCGAATTGTTTCAGCACTTGCTGGTAATGGAGAATTTCTTCCCGACGCTGTTCCTGTTCGATTTGCCTATAAAACTCCTCAACCGATAATTTCGCATCTACGTACGTTTGCGCCGCCTGCTCGCCGTTTTCTTCATCTTCGACATGCCATATGGCCTCTCGCGTTCTCACCTCTTTTCGAATGTAATCGATGAGGCGCCGCTTAATGAGCAGCTCCGCAAACGACAGAAAGGAACCTCCTTTGTGCAACGCATATTTTTCAATCGCTTCGTTAAAAGCGATCAGCCCGATGCTCGCCTCATCATCTTCCTCGCGGATGAACCTCTTGCATACACTTGAGACTGTTTTGACGATAAACGGCTTATATTGCCGGATAAGCTCATTGCGCAACGCTTCATTTCCCCGCTGAATTTCCACAACCGTCCGTTCAAGCGTTCTCTCTCTTCTTTTCAATAATGTCCCAAACACCCTTTTCACCCCGCTCATACAAAACCGGACTGACGCTCGTTCTTTATACTATTCGCACATCGCAATCCAAATATGACCGTCGTTCAAAGGGGATTTTTTTAGCTGTGCAAGTGAACACAGGTCCCCAAAAGAGCCCAACGCCGCCGCGCCGAGCACACGCCTTCCATCGGCAAAAAATCAGGTGTTTTTCCCATCTAATGAAAAAGGGGTGAAACGCGGTGTTGCCGAAAAGTTTGACGAAATGGAAAAAGGGGCTGTTTCCCCATTGGGACAGCCCCCTTTCCATTATGTGGCCGCTCATCCAGCCTTTTCTTCCGTCCGTGCCATTTCATTCAGCTCACTATGCTTGCGGCCGTAGATAAAGTAAATCACTAGACCGATCAGCAGCCACGAGACAAAACCGATCCATGTCATCGCCGGAAGCTGAAGAACGAGGTAGCCGCAGAATAAGACAGCCAAAATCGGGACGACCGGGACAAACGGAACGCGGAATGCCCGCTTTAAGTCCGGCTGCGTTTTACGCAACACCAACACGCCGATCGAGACGGTGATAAAGGCAAAGAGTGTGCCAATGTTCGTCAGTTCCGCCAATTTGTTGAGCGGGATGATGCCGGCGAATACCGCTACAGCCGCTCCCGTCAGCCACGTATTGACATACGGCACTTGGCGCGTCGGGCTGATGCGAGCAAACACTTTCGGCAGCAAACCGTCGCGGCTGATGGCGTAGAAGAGACGCGTCTGCCCATACATCATCACAAGGAGCACGGTCGTAATGCCGGCGATCGCCCCGAGCGAAATAAAGCCCGCCACCCAGTCTTGGTGGATATAGTTTAACGCAAACGCCACTGGGTTTTTCACGTTGAGCTGCTCGTACGGAACGATGCCTGTCAATACGAGTGAAACCGCAATATACAACAATGTGCACACAAGCAACGAGACGATGATGCCAATCGGCATATCACGCTGCGGATTGCGCACTTCTTCCGCCGCCGTCGACACCGCATCAAAGCCGATGTAAGCGAAAAACACCGTCGCCGCGCCGGTCGCCACGCCAGAGAAGCCATACGGCATAAACGGCGTCCAGTTCTCCGGTTTGACGTACCAAACACCGACCGCCAAAAAGAGCAGCACGACCGCCACTTTAATGGCAACGATCACCGCATTAAAACGAGCCGATTTTTTCGCACCTAAATTCAACAAAAACGTAATGAACAGAACGATGATAATCGCTGGCAAATCGATGAACGTTCCTTTCGCCGGATCATACGCACTCGTTAGCGCCTTCGGCAGCTCGATGCCAAAACCGGCAAGCAGTCCTTGGAAATAGCCGGACCAACCAACGGCGACCGCCGACGAAGCAACCCCGTATTCCAAAATCAAATCCCATCCCAAAATCCAAGCGATGAGCTCACCAAACGTGGCATAGCTGTAAGTGTAAGCGCTCCCCGACACTGGCACGGTTGAGGCAAATTCTGCGTAACAAAGCGCCGCAAACACACACGCCAACCCAGACAAAATGAACGAAAGAACGAGAGCCGGACCAGCGTGTTCCGCCGCCGCCACCCCAGTCAGGACGAAAATGCCTGTCCCGATAATGGCGCCGATGCCAAGCATCGTCAAATCAAATGCGCCTAACTCTTTTCGCAGCGAAGCTCCTTTTGCCCCCGATTCTTTCATGAGCAACTGAATCGGTTTTTTACGAAACAAATTCATAGATGTCTCCCCTTGTCGTTTTTTGTAGAAAATTGTTGAATTTTATTGTCGAATACAGTTGTCATTCTACATGATCCTTGTTTTTTTGTAAAGTGCGAAAATAAGAAAAACAGCAAAAAATTTTTTCCGTTTTGTGCGGCAAAGCAAAAAATAGTTTTTTTGAAATAACAAAAAATATTAATTTACAAATTTTTCAGATAAATATATAATGAATATGTGACAAATTTGCGACAGAAAGGAGGATGGTTCTTCCGATCATCGTCATGCATCGATATCTCATTTTGAAAACGCTTGAATTCAAATCAAGGAGGGATTTTCATGGCCGTCAAAAAGCAGTCGTTTTCCGATCCGGTCGGCGCTAATTACGAAGCGATCGCCCAGTCAGCTTCATTTCGCGCCCTCATCCAAGCGAAGAAACGCTTTATCGTTCCGGCGACCGTCTTTTTCTTCGTTTTTTACTTCACCCTTCCGGTATTAACGTCGTACTCGAAAGCACTCAATGCGCCGGCGATCGGGCCGGTCAGCTGGGCTTGGCTGTTTGCCTTTGCGCAATTTATCATGACATGGGCCTTATGCATCCTTTATTCGAAACGCGCAGCACAATTTGATGCCATCGTCGAGCAAGTGAAGCAAGAAGCGAAGGAAGGAGGAAACGCCTAATGCACGGGTTGGCCTTTTTCCTCTTTCTCATCATCGTTGCCTTGACGCTCGTCATTACGTACTACGCCTCCAAGCGCACGAAAACAACGAGCGAATTTTACACCGCTGACAGCAGCCTCACCGGCTGGCAAAACGGGCTCGCCATCGCCGGCGACTATATGTCCGCCGCCTCTTTTCTCGGCATTGCCGGCATGATCGCGCTGACGGGATTTGACGGCTTCTTTTACAGCATCGGCTTCCTTGTCGCTTATCTTGTCGTCTTGTATATCGTCGCCGAACCGCTTCGCAACCTCGGCAAATACACGATGGCCGATATGATCGCCGCCCGTTTTGACGATAAGAAAGTGCGCGGCGTCGCGGCGTTAAATACGATCGCCATCTCGATTTTCTATATGATCGCCCAGCTTGTCGGCGCCGGCGGCCTCATCAAGCTTCTGTTGGGCTTAGACTACGTTTATTCCGTCTTGATCGTCGGCGTTTTAATGACCGTGTATGTCGTATTTGGCGGCATGACGGCCACGAGCTGGGTGCAAATCGTCAAAGCCGTCTTATTGATGGTCGGTACGTTTATCATTTCCATCATCGTCTTTGCTAAATTCGATTTCAGCATCGCCAAAATGTTCCATGAAGTCAAAACCGCGACACCGCTTGGCGAAGCGTTTTTAAACCCGGGCAACAAGTTTAAAGACCCGCTCGATACGATTTCCTTAAACTTGGCGCTCGTGTTGGGGACGGCCGGGCTGCCGCATATTTTGATCCGCTTCTTTACGGTCAAAGACGCGCCGACCGCGCGCAAATCGGTCGTGTATGCAACATGGATCATTGGGATTTTCTACGTAATGACGATCTTTTTAGGGTTTGGCGCCGCCGCGTTCGTCGGCTATGACAAAATCGTCGCCGCCAATCCGGCCGGCAATATGGCCGCCCCGCTGTTGGCAGAAGCCCTTGGCGGAGATTTCTTGTTCGCTTTCATCTCTGCCGTAGCGTTTGCGACCATTTTGGCCGTTGTCGCCGGGCTCGTTCTGTCAGCCGCCTCGGCGTTTGCCCATGACTTTTACAGCCATATTTTGCGGCGCGGCCAAGCGACGGAAAAAGAACAAATGCTCGCCGCCCGCTGGGCGTCTGTCGGCGTTTCCGTATTATCGATTTTGTTGGCGCTGGTCGCGCAAAAAATGAACGTCGCGTTCCTTGTATCACTGGCATTTGCGGTCGCCGCCAGCGCCAACTTGCCGACGATCGTATTCACCATTTTCTGGCGCCGCTTTAACACGACTGGAGCGATTACGGGGATGCTTGTCGGCCTGATCAGCGCCTTGGTGCTCGTCTTCTTCAGCCCGAACGTCTGGTCGCCGCAGCCGGGTGCTGCCATTTTCGTCGGCGAACCGCTCTTTAAGCTCGCCAACCCGGGCATCATCTCGATTCCGCTCGGCTTTGTCGGCGCCATCGTCGGCACGCTCGTCTCGTCGAAAAAAGCGGATGAAAAGAAATATACGGAAATTGTCGTCAAGGCGAATACTGGGATCGGACGCGTGTAACACAACGAAGAAGGGGCTGATCCAAAACGCGAATGCGTTTTGGGTCAGCCCCAAATTGGCGTTACAACAGTTTGTATAGGTAATATTCATTGACAAATTCTCCGCCCACTCTTAATGATTGAACCCTCTCGCCTTCTAATACGAATCCCATCTTCCTATATAAGTTGAACGCCTTATCGTTCCCTTTCATGACCGTAAGTCCTAATCTCGAAATTCCAACTTCCTTTGCCCACTCAAACGCTTTGTTGAATAGTTTAGTGGCAATGCCCTGTCCTTGATAGTCTTCAAGAACTCCCAAAACAACATTGGCAGAATGTCGATTTCGTTTTACATCGCCTCCCTTTTATCATCCTTTATGCCGTCGCCGTACGATGAAACACCTTCGCAAACTGCGTATACCGCTCCACTTGGCGGCGGTCGACTTCATAGCCGATGCCCGGGGCGTTCGGCACGCGGATCAAGCCGCCTTGCACCTCGACTTCCGGTGTGATAATATCCCGCTCCCAATAATGGGACGACGCGGCGGTGTCGCCGGGAAGCGCGAAGTTTTCCAACGTCGTGATCGCGATATTGTGGGCGCGCCCGACCCCTGCTTCCAGCATCCCCCCGCACCAGACCGAAACGCCGCGCTCAGCGCAAAGATCGTGGATGCGCTTCGCCTCCCAAAGCCCGCCGACGCGCCCGATTTTGATGTTGATGATGCGGCAGCTGCCAAGGTCAAGCGCCTTGCGCGCATCGTCATAGGAACGAATGCTTTCATCAAGGCAAATCGGCGTCTGAAGAAGCGGCTGCAGCCGGGCGTGATCGACAAGATCGTCAGCGGCGAGCGGCTGTTCGATCATCATCAGCCCAAATTCATCGAGCGCCTGAAGCCGCTTGGCGTCAGCGAACGTATACGCCGAATTGGCATCCGCCATGAGCGGCACGTCGGGAAACGCGCGCCGCACGTCGCGAATGACATCAACATCCCATCCCGGTTTGATCTTCACTTTGATCCGCCGGTACCCTTGCGCCACATACCGCTCAATCACCTGAAGCAGATCGTCGACCGTCGGCTGGATGCCAATGCTGACGCCGACTTCAATTTCCTTTTTCGTTCCCCCGAGAGCTTGACAAAGCGGGACGCCGAGCCGCTTCGCATATAAATCCCATACCGCTCCCTCAAGCGCCGCTTTCGCCATGTTGTTTTGGCGGATGGCGGCAAATCGCTCTGGCAATTCCGCTGGATGCCTAAGCGGCTTCGAAAACAAGAGCGGCACGAGAAACTCTTCAAGCATATGCCAGTTCGTTTTCACCGTTTCCTCGCTGTACCACGGGGCGGAAAACGCAACCGATTCGCCCCAGCCGGAAACGCCATCGCAGTCGACCGCCTCCACTAAAATAAACTCTTTCGTTTGAAACGTGCCGAAGCTCGTTGTAAACGGCGCCTTCAACTCCATTTGCAAATGGCGCAATATGACGTACTCGATGTTGATCGCCATTCCTCTTCCCCTTTCTGCGGCAGTCATTCGTTTCTCCTCACCCATATGTAGTGCATCGCCGGCTCCCCGGAACGGCGCCAAGCGCCGGCGGCAATCCAGCCTTCCGTGAGCAACCGCTGAAACAGAGCGCGCGTCGCCAGCCGCCACTCAAGCGCCAGCGCGAGATCCCGCTCTTTCAGCTGCGGAAAGTCAAGCGGAACCGCAGCCAACAACAACGGCGCCGCTGTTTCATCGATGTCTCTCAGCAAGGGCCGCAACAGACCGTCAGCCCTTTGACCTGCCTCGAGCACCGTCAGACTTCTGGCCTTGAGAAGATCAGCTTTAGCCAAGCTCCGCTCCCCGGTCGGACGCTCATCAAGCCGCCATTCGACAATGAAGCGGTCGGACGGCAGTTGACCGTTCAACGCGTCATTCATTTCGCCGTAGCAGTTTTCCACATACTCGACGCCAAGGGCCCCAAGCTTCGCCAAGTTCAAATAGCCGTTTCGACTTTGCAACGGGTCATACGTCCAGCGGATGACTCGATAACCGCGCCGCCGCGCTTCTTCCGCCTGTTTCATTTTCAAGCGATAGCCGAGGCCACGATCACGAAACGATTCAGCAATCCCCATCATATGGGAACAAAGATACAATTCCCCATTTCGAAACCCAGGAAAGCTGTAGACAAAGCCGACAAGCTTCCCGTCCGCATACGCCCCGATGATAATGCCCCCGTTTTTCGCCACCGTCAGCGTTTGATGGAGCGGAACCGGCGCCGTTTTCCAAATCTCCTCCTCAAGCCTGGCCATCTCTTTCAACTGTTCGATCGTCTCAATGATTTGCAGCGACAGAGACACGTTCTTTCTCTCCCTGTGGCGCAAACGTCGAAAACGTATGGATGACCGTTCGCGCCAAAATTTCCACGCCGGAAAGCAAATCGTCGCGCCGGAATGTCATCTGCGGATGATGGAGCCCAGGGCGCAAGTCACAGCCTAACCCGAGCATCGTTGTCTTCAGCTCCGGTTTTTGAAAGGAATAAAAATGGAAATCCTCTCCTCCCGATGTCACAACCGGCGGAACGCATTTTTCCGTCCCTAAAGTCGTGATAATCGCCTCCTCCATCAGCCGCACAGCATCTGGATCAGGATCAGCGGCGACGATGCGCGTCCGCTCAACAAGCTCAATATCAGCTCCGTAAATCGCAGCGACCCCATTGATCACATGGCGCAGCCCCTCGACGAGCCGCTCCATCGCCTCGTTCGTTTGCGCCCGCAAATCAAGGGCAAATTCCGCGTAGTCCGGGATCGTGTTCGCATCTTTTTCACCGGCGTGAAACTTCGTCATTTTGATCGACGCTGGCACTTGTGGGTCGATATGAATTTTGCCGAGCTCCTGCACGATGGCGCTGCCGACTTCAATGACGTTGACGCCTAAATGCGGCCGCGCGGCATGCGCCGCCACGCCGCGAATCCGCCCCTCGATGCATTGCGCCGCTCCGTGAATGATCGCTGGAGACGCATAACCGCCTTTTACCTCTTGAATTGGGCGCAAATGAACGCCGTACAAAAACGTTAGGCCATCAGCCGCTCCTTTTTCGATCATCTTCAGCGCCCCCGTGCCTTTTTCCTCAGCCGGCTGGAACAAAAACCGCAGCGTCCCCGGCGGCTCATAGCCGATGCGGCGAAGCAATTTCGCCACGCCAAGCACAATCGTCATGTGAGCGTCGTGCCCGCACGCGTGGTTCGGCTGCCAAACGCCGTCAACTTCTTGCCAAAGAGCGTCCATATCGCTGCGCACTCCGACCATCAACGGCCCTGTGCCAATTTCCGCCACCACGCCCGGACAATCGGCAAACGTCCGCGCCCGATACCCTTCGCGCTCCAACTCTCGGCGAAGAAATTCGGTTGTTTGCCACTCTTCCCAACTGATTTCTGGATGACGATGAAGGTGATCGAAAATCTCCCATAGCTCCGCCTTCATCTGCTGAACAATTTCTTTCATCCCGCTCTCCCCCGCTGTTTAAAATCAATAGAAAAAACATGGTTATATTCATTATAATATTCAAGCAAACAAATACAACGATAGGCAAATGATTGGAAAAAACAACTACACGCAGTTAAGGGCGGCGCTTGACCAGTTGGTTGACGACCTCAGAAAAAATGAGCCCCATCGCAATCGCCCCAGAAATCATGAACGCTTTTGCCGCTAGTGAAATGGCCGCATTGTAATCGTTCATGACAACATGGCGCATCGCCTCAAACGCTGTTCCGCCCGGCACAAGGGGAATAATGCCAGAGACGATAAAAATCGTCGCCGGCGTTCGATAGCGGCGGGCGAACCCGTTGCTTACAAAAGCGACGAAAAACGCCGCTGCAAACGTGGCGGCGACACCGTCCACCCCCGACCGGGCGGCGGCCATATACATCGCCCAGCCGCTCATGCCGACAAATCCGCTGTGCGGCAGCAATCGTTTCGGAATATTGAAAATGACGCCAAACAGCGATGACGCCACAAAGCTAAGCAACAGCTGCACAATCATCATCGGTACTCCCTGCTAACGAATCGATAAAATAAAGGCAATGCCGGTGCCGATCGCAAACGCGGTTAAAAACGCCTCAGCACCGCGCGACAAACCGGCGATCAAATGGCCGGCCATTAAATCGCGCACCGCATTGGTAATCGCCAGCCCCGGCACGAGCGGCATCACCGAGCCAATCATCATGTTTCCTACGTCCCTGACAAATCCGGCACTTTCCATCAACAGCACGATCCCACCGGCGACAAAAGCGGCAAAAAATTCAGCGAAGAATCGGATTTTCACGAACCGATGCATCATTTCAAAACACCAAAACGCCATTCCACCAGAAAGAAGGGAAGGGAGAAAATGATTCATGCCGCCTAACAGCGAGGCAAAACAAGCGCTCGCCGCCGCTGCGGCAGCGGTTTGCTGCCAAAGCGGATAACCGAGTGGCAGCTGCTGAACGCGTTCCAGTTCTTTGCGCGCTCCGTCGAGCGACAGTTCGCCGCTGCTGATGCGGCGGGAAATGTGGTTGACAAGCGCCACCTTGGATAAATCGGTCGAACGCTCGGAAATGCGAATAAACCGTGTTACATTCGTTCCCTCAACGGAAAACATGATGCCCGTTGGGGTCACATAGCTGTGTGAGCGGGAAACACCGAACGAAGCGGCGATACGCCCCATCGTATCTTCCACCCGGTACGTCTCCCCACCGCTTTCAAGCATCAATTTTCCCGCTAATAAACAAACATCAACAATGTCATCCACCCGCTCCGTCATGACCGGTTTGCTCCTTTCGTTTTCGCCCGGCATGGCATTGGCCGGTGCCCCCTTATCCCGTCAGCCCCACTAGGCGCTCATCGCAAAAACAAACTCCCACCAAACGGATTGGCAGGAGTCGCCTTGGATATCGTCGTTACCAAACTTGTTTCCATTATACCAAACAGGCGGCTAACTGCCAAACCGTGAAGGGAATCTCACCGTTTCCCTTTCTTTCCTATTTTTCTGCTTCTTTCGCCTGATTTTTCGCGCCTACAGTCGAAAACAGACGGGTCAACTGCGAAAACGTTATAACGAAACCCAAAGCAAAAGGAGGAACGATGGTGATGAACAAGCGATTTTCGCTCCCTCGCATACTATCAACAAGCGCACTTGCCGCTGCTGTTGCGCTCACTCCTTACAGCCCGGCGGTGTTCGCCAGCACAGGAATCGAGGGGAAAACAGACGGCAACACGGCAACCGAAGCAGATGCCGGTGTCAACCACGACGTCCCGGTTTTGTTGCCAGGCGACTTTTTCTACTTTGTCAAAACCATGATGGAAAAAATCGAACTTGCCCTCACGTTTGACGATGCGGAAAAGGCGAAACGGCTCGCTGAATTCGCTGAAGAGCGGCTAGCCGAAGCAAAGGCGCTGCTTGAACGCGGAGACGTCGAGCAAGCAAAAGAAGTGCTCGCCAATGCCCTGAAACAACAAGATCAAGCATGGAATGTGTATGAAAAAACAAAACAAGCGGATGAACCAAGCGGAGAAACCGCAAAACCTGATGCCGAAGCATTGCGCCAACAGCTGGAAGAAAAATTTTCGCAAAACATCACGGCCTTGCAAGCCGCACTTGAACGGGTGAAAAACCCGCGCGCCAAAGAGGTGCTCGCCCGCAACATTGAAAAAGCGAAACAAAAACTGGAAAATAAAATCGAAAAGCGGCTGGCGAAACAGGCAGAACAAAGCAGCCAAGTAGAGGAAATAGGCGATGAACAAACAGCACCGACAGCACCGGCCGGCGAAACGGAGGAAGCGAAAAACGAGAGCGCACCAACGGCTCCTGAATCCATCGAAACAGAAAAGCCAGCCGCTGCACCGGTGGAAGACGATACAGCGGTTCGTCTAGATGAACAAACGAACACCGCCGCCAAAGCAGACACGAAATCGTCGCTGACGCGAGCCATAAAAGCGGAAGCAAAGGGCAGTGTCCGCCAAGGTGTCGCCGCGAGCGCCAAAGCAAACGGCCGGGAACATCAAGCAGCGGCAGCCGGAAAGCAGCAAGCAGCGTTCCGCGCCTCTGTCTCTGTTTCACAACCTCCGAAACAAACAGCCAAACCGCAGGTGAAAAACGACCATTCGCCGGCCCATAGAAAACAAGACAAGGAAGAAAAGAACAAAAAATAAGTTCCGTTTTTGAAGCTGTTGCTAAAGCAAGGGCTGTTTTCCGAAGCGAACGGGAAACAGCCCTTTCTCCTTGACAATAATGGACATCGTCGTTCCATTGTTCTTTCACCTCCGCCTTAACCGCTCGCTTCCTTGCTCTTGCTTCCGTCATTCAGAATATTCGAGATTCTAATAAACCCCAAAACATAGAGGATCGTAAATCCCCAGCTAATCACTTCGCGAATCACAATCGCTCGGTCAAACGCCTCGATGCTATAGCGAATAATCAAATGCGCCTTGATTGCCGCCGGCAATCCATCGCGCAGGGCAAAGCCAACAGCGCTTCCCCATCCCTCGCCCTCCTTACGTCTACTTGCAGTATACGAGTGAATCACTCACCTCGTTTTCACGCCAATGACCCGCAAACGCCCCGGCTCAATCCAAGCGAATACTTCCCCTTCTCCTGCATCCTCGCCATCCGCGTGGATCAGGACAGGAGCGGCAGGGCGGATGCGCACGTTCCGACCAGTGAACACGCAAACTTCTTTCATTCGTACATGCCCGCCCCAAAATACGGTTAAAAACAGCGCAAGAATTTTCCAACGCGGCATCGGCCCGACGACCGTCACATGAAGCAAGCCGTCATCGGCCCGGACGGACGGAGCGATGCGCATTCCCCCACCGTAGTATGGGTGATTCGAAACCGTTGCCAGCCAGGCCTTCAAAAACGAATAATTCTGTCCATCCACACAAATATCAAGGTCAACCGGTTGATAGCGAAACAACTCTCTTACTAAATAAAACACATAAATGAACGAACCGAGTCCAAAACGATTCAGCCTCCCTTTCCATTTTGAACGGTTGGCCATGCGGGCGATATGGGCGTCAAAACCGCAGCCGATGCTGTTGGCAAACACGCCGTCGGGCACGGCGCTGCTGGCAAAACGGCCGAGATCGAAAGCCAAATCCTTGCCGGATCGAACGTCACTCAACAGCCGTTGGAGCGCCTGTTTCGGTTTTCGGGCAAGACGGAAACCGCGGACAAAGTCGTTTCCCGTTCCGGCGGGGATGCAGCCAATCGCAACGTGCGGAAACGAACCCGCTCCGTTCACCACTTCATGCACGGTCCCATCGCCCCCGACCGCCGCGATCACCGTCGGCTCAACGCTTTCCTCGCCGATTCGTCGGGCGATTTCCTTTCCTTCTCCCTTTCGGCTCGTCCAATATGCCTGATAGGCGATTCCTTCCCGATCCAGCAGCGGTTGCAGCTGCTTCCAAATGGACACGGACCGGCCGTTTTTGGCGGCTGGATTGATAATGAAATAAAGGTTCATCCTCTTCCTCCATTCATAACCCCTTTTCTTACCTATTGGCGGTTGGTTTCATTTTTCCTCTCGTCGAAATGAGAAAAATCCGAACCCGCAAACCGGATTCGGATCCTCTGTCATTCCTCGCCAATAATTTTGACTTCCAACTCCAGATCGACCCCGAATTTTTCTTTCACTGTTTTGCGCACCATTTCGATCGTCGCAATGTAATCGGCAGCGGTCGCATTGTTTTTGTTAATAATGAATCCTGCATGCTTCGTCGACACTTCCGCACCGCCGAATCCTTTTCCCTGAAGGCCGCTGTCTTGGATGAGCTTGCCGGCAAAATAGCCCGGCGGACGCTTAAACACGCTTCCGACCGACGGATACTCAAGCGGTTGTTTCGATTCGCGCTGAAAGGTTAAATCATCCATTTTCGCCTTGATTTGTGCATAGTCGCCCGGCCGGAGCGCAAAGACGACTTCAAGCACAATATCATGCGTCCGGCTGATAATGCTTGTTCGATAGCCAAGCTCCAGCTCCTCGTTTTTCAGCGTTTTCAACTCACCGGAGAGCGTCGCCACTTTGACATGGTCAAGCACATCTTTCACTTCACCGCCGTACGCTCCGGCGTTCATCATAATCGCCCCGCCGACCGATCCCGGAATGCCGCAGGCAAACTCCAACCCGGTGAGGTGTTGTTCAAGCGCGAACCGCGACACCGCTTTAATATCCGCCCCGCTTTGTGCGATCACGTTGTTTCCTTCACGCCAAATGCGGTTCAAATGCTTCAGCTGCATGACAATGCCGCGCAGCCCGCCATCGCGGATGATGACGTTCGAACCGTTGCCAAGAAGCGTAAACGGCAGGCCGTACTCTTCTTTCAGCCGCAACACCTCAATGACCTGCTCGTACGTCTCCGGCCAGACGAGAAAATCGGCCTTGCCGCCGATCCGCACCAATGTATGGTTTTTCATCGGCTCATCGCGAAGGACATTTCTTTCTCCACAAATCTCTACGAGTCTTTGATAAATCTGTTCCGCATGTTCCATCGTTCTGTCACCTTCTTTACTTCTTCCGTGCCGCTTGGCGGCATTCATTCCACATCGTTTCCATTATCGCTGGAATCGCGTCGCATATCAAGTGGGCAATGTTCCTTATTCTGTTTTATTCCGGACCAGGAGAAAAGGTGACGTTCGAAGGAAGACGAGATGTTTATGCCTCTTTCAATATGGAAAAGATGATAACAATCAATCATAGTGTAGGAGGGAGTCCATTGTACGACACGTTAGCGGAAGTCAGCGCCATTCTCGGCCGGTCGAAAGAGGCGCTCAGCCAGTTTCAAGCGATTTTAGAGCCGACGATTGAAAAGGCCGCGGACGACCATGAACGGCTGTATTGGCATCATATTTACGAAGAAGAGGAACACCGGTTTGACCGTTTGACCGCCTTGCTTCCAAAGTTGGAGGAGGCATTGGCGGACGAAGCATTCTTATCGCGGGAAAACGGCGACTTTTTGCGCCTGTTGCAAGACATCAGCCTTGAAAAATTCGGCTTGCACAACTTTTTGGAGCATCTCGATTTGTCCCTCTTCCACTATAAAGGGACGGAACATGAACCACCCATTACGGCACTGCGCGACATGACCGCTGCGGACTACCAGCGGATGAAAGCCGCTCTCGAAACGCTCAATCGCGCGCTGGACGCGCCGGTTTCCCTCGCCGCTTCGGTGCCGACTGACGAAAAAGAGCATCAAAAAGACCATTTGAAACTGGCGCAGTACGCCGTCCCGCCTTCCGACCCGGCGCCTGTCCGCCCATCGATCGGAACAAGACGGCAGCTGACAGTCGGCAGCTTAAAACACGGATAAGAAAGGAGAGTAAACATGGATAAAACGAAGCTGTATCCAGAAGCCCCGCTCACAAGCAGCCAATGGGGCGAGCTTGACGAACTGGTCATTGAAACGGCGCGGCGCCAGCTCGTCGGCCGCCGATTTATCGATTTGTACGGTCCGCTCGGCGAAGGTGTCCAGTCGGTCGCCAACGATATTTATATGAACCCGGAACAGGGGGACATGAGCTTCCACGGCAAAGAGCTGAGCCTTTCCGAGCCGGCGCGCCGCGTGCATTTAACGATCCCGCTTTTGTATAAAGACTTTATTTTGTACTGGCGTGACATTGAACAGGCGAAACAGCTCGGCAGCCCGATCGACTTTTCCGCCGCCGCCAACGCCGCCCAGCAGTGCGCGCTGCTTGAGGACGATTTGATTTTCAATGGTTCAACTGAATTTGATGTGCCGGGCATTATGAACGTCAAAGGAAAAATCGCCCACATTCGCAGCGATTGGATGAAATCGGGCAACGCCTTTACTGACGTCGTCGAAGCACGCAACAAGCTGCTTCAGCTCGGCCATACCGGCCCATACGCGCTCGTCTTGTCGCCGGAATTGTATGCGTTGATCCACCGCGTCCATGAAGGAACGCACGTGCTTGAAATTGAGCACATCCGCGAGCTGATGACCGCCGGCATTTACCAAACTCCGGTCATTAAAGGCAAACGCGGGGTCGTCATTGACACAGGGCGGCAAAACATCGACCTCGCTGTTGCCGTCGATGTGCAAACCGCGTTTTTAGATACGGAAAACATGAACTACTTGTTCCGTGTCTACGAATCGGTTGTGCCGCGCATCAAACGTCCAAGCGCCATCTGCACGCTCGAGGATCCGAACGAGTCAGCATGAGCAGCGCCTAATCCGGAGAAGCGGCACGCGGGCTTCCCTTGCCATCAAACAGCAAGAACGGCATATGGCCAGCGATCCGCGCCATGAAAACGAGGCACAGCAAATTCCCTTTAACGAAGACGCGCCCGGACGATAGGGGAGATCGCCGGGCGGTTTCTTGATTTTCCCATTAAGCGGTGCGGGCCGTTTGTCCTTGAACGTTGGAGACGAGCAGCGACAATTCGGGGCTGAGCGCCTCAACACCGATGTCATCGATAATCATTTTCGCTTCCCGCCAAAAATGAACGGTATAACTGCCTTCATAAATCTCAAAGAGGCGTTTTAAATAGCGCCGCTTGTTGTTGATGGCTTCCCGTTTATAAGCGGCGTTGTTCAGCTCACGAATTTTTTTATGTTCAGGCGCAGAGATGACGCTGATGTCATGAACGTTGACGATGAGCCGTTCCCCTTGTTCGGTCACAAAACCGACCGAATAGTATTGGGCGCCTAGTTGATCGATATGAACGATGCAGACGTTTCGATATTCTTCGCCGGAACGGAGGCGGAGAAGCGCCGCTTCCACCGCGCCGCCGACTTTTCGCTCGTTGGCCAAAATCGCTTTCATATCGCGCAGTCCGTTCATCGGAATGCCCATGGTGTCTCCCCCTTGTCCCTAGCCAAGATGGCGTTTTCGCAATTCCTTTTACTATTATGATACCAATCATTCATTCGGATGTAAATGAGATTCATTTTCAAACTAACCATGTAATTTAAAGGAGATGTGTAAAAAAATGGGTAAAACATTCACGGTCGGCTCACTGAAGCCTGCCGTCCGGCCATCGGAGCGCTCCATTTCTGCCGCGCCGCCTAAGCCCGATGGGCCGTCCGCCGTGCGGCCGTCTGTCATTCAAATCGAACAAAAAGGGAAAACGTTCACCGTGCAGCCAGCCCCCGGCGTTTCGCTTCTTGACGCCGCCCTAGGACAAGGTGTTCTGCTCGATCACAAATGCAAAAAAGGAACGTGTGGCCGTTGCATGGTCACCGTTCTGGCCGGCGCTCACCTTCTCGCTCCGAAAACGCGGCGCGAGCGCGAAAAAACGGATCAACCAGCCAAACGGCTTGCCTGCCAAGCACAAATCCAATAAGCCGAGCGCTATTTTAGCACGATCGGCTTATTTTTTCCCATGCAACCGCTCCCACCTACTTTCTCTCATTGCCTGACTCTTTACGCCATGGTATGATGGTGAGAAATACAAAAAACGGAGGGGATGCCTATGAGAACGGTCACCTTAACCGACGTCTTTGCCTATCCGATTGCGCAAAAATATTTAAAACGATCCGGCCTCGCCCACGCCATCACCGCGGCGTACCATGCCTACCACCTTGCCCTCCGCCACGGAGTGAACGTCGACTTGGCGACAAAAGCGGCACTGCTTCATGATATCGGCCATTACACATGGTACAAAAACGGCCGTTGGGACTACGAACAATACCGGCAAAACGACATCCATGCCATCAAAGGGGCCGAGCGCGCCCATAAGCTGCTGATCCGCCTGGGCGAACATCCGCAAAACGCTAAGGAAATTGCCCTGGCGATTTTGCTTCATACCGATTCCTACCTTCCAGAAGGAGAATGGAAACGAACGCCGCTCCAAGCCATCGTCAAATGGGCCGACGAAGCCGACGAGGAGCCCGGCGGCCGCCACCATTATCGAACGATCAGCGACGACTTAGCGTGGAAAAAAATCCGCCAGCTCGACGAACTCGTCAGCCGTCAGCACGGAAAAGAGCGACTCGGGGATATTGTTTGACCGCTTGCCTTGATGTCGCCATTCCCCTTGAACAGACGCGAAACATCGCCACGAACAATGTATGCTCTGAACGGAAACAGCTCACCCTTTCATCAGGTGGGCTGCTCGCGCGCCAGCGACACAGAACGATACACACCATCGAATGCCCTCTTATATCCTCATCGTCCACTCACGCTTTAAGTTTGGCGTGTTGCTCAAGCCACTCTTTTCGTTCTGATGGGTACACGTACGTGTAACACGTGTACTTCTCGCCATCAGCATCTATGGCGGTCACGGTGATCCGTTCATAATGGTTAGGCTGTCCCGGGCCGTGATACCCTTCAAGCTGGTCAAGTATGGCAAGCGCCGTTTCCGGGTCGCCAAGCTGGTTATAGGCGATGGCGCTTGAACCCAGCTGAGCGAAACGTTGAAAAATCGCTTCCCCCCCTCTTCAGCCATACCTCGTCATTGTCGTGCTCCTCTTCCATGAGCCACTGATTCAATTGCTCGCGCAGCCGTTCGATTTCCTGTTTTTTCCCCACTTCTCCCGTCCCCTTTCGCATTCAAAAGCAAGTTTTTTCTCATTATACCAAGGTAAGGCGCCCAAGCCTACCGTCCGACAACAAGCCGCAACATCTCTTTATTGTATAATGCAGCGAGAATCCCTCCGTTAATCATGTTTTCCGTTAAAAACCCGCGTTGGACGATGCCCCAACGCGGGTTTCCTTACAGCTCATCAAACCCATTATCGACTTGTACTTTCGTATACTGGCGTGGTTTTTGCTCGAAGAAGTCTGATTTGCCAAGGTCAACTTCTTCATACGCTTTAATCCAGCGGAGCGGGTTCGTCCGGTAGCCGTCAAACGGGCGGTCAAATCCGAGCTGGTGGGCGCGGACGTTGGCGTAAAACTTAATGTACGCTTCCAAATCAGCCAAGTCGATGCCATCGATGTCATTCCCAATGATTTCCCGAGCCCATTCGATTTCCAGCTCTACCGCTTTCATAAACGTGTTCCGGACGAAATCGGCAAGCTCCGGCGTCCGATACTCTGGGTATTCGTTCAACACTTCCTTGAAAATTTTTGTAAACAAATCAACATGAATGTGCTCGTCACGGTTGATGTAATTGATCATCGTGCTCGTCGCCACCATTTTTTGCTGGCGCGCGAGGTTGTAGAAAAAGGCGAACCCCGAGTAGAAAAACAATCCTTCTAAAATAACGTCAAAGACGATCGACCGCAGCAAGTTTTCCACATTCGGCTCTTCGGCAAACGCCTTGTAGCCGTTCGTCACAAAATCGTTCCGCTTGCGCAGCGTCGGTTCGTTCCGCCAAAAATCGAATACTTCATCTTGCTTCGCTTTCGGCACAAGGCTCGAGAGCACGTACGAATACGAATGGTTGTGAATGACTTCCTGCTGGGCAAGCATGATCATCAAGGCATTGATGCTTGGATCGGTAATGTAATCCGCCACACGTCCGGCGTAATCGGTTTGGATGCTGTCAAGCAGCGCTAAAAGACCGATGATTTTCAAAAACGCCTCCTGTTCGCGGGCGGTCAGCTGCGGAAACTGCTTCACATCTTGCGCCATATTGATTTCAAACGGTGTCCAAAAGTTGGCGAGCATTCGCTTATATTTCGCATACGCCCATGGGTAGGCAATATCGTCCCAGTTCAACACATTCGAGCAGCGGCCGTTGATGATGCCCGTCGAACGGTTCGGCGCCTCCGGATCCATAATCGGTCGTTTGACTAAGCCGATCGTCATCGTCCATTCCTTCCTTTCGTTTTCTAGTATCATGTGCGCGGCCAACCTCGGACGCCCCTCCCGCACAAGGAAGGGAAAGCCCGACCAAAGGCGTTTGTTGCGCCCCATGGTCAGCTCGCACAAGAATCGCACTCGTCGATCGTCCCCGATGTCGAACGCACGTAATACGTCGTTTTCAACCCCGACTTCCACGCCGTCAAATGCAAATCGAGCAACTCTTTTGCCTTAATCGTGTTCATGACGTAGAAGTTAAAGGAGATGGCTTGGTCGACATGGCGCTGGCGGGCGGCGTTTTGCTTGATGCTCCAACGTTGGTCGATATGGTACGCCGATTTGTAATACCATGTCGTCTGTTCGTTTAAATCCGGCACCGTAACGGGAATCTTATAATCTTTCTTTTCCTCGGCGTACACTTTTAAGAAAATCGGGTCAATGCTCGCTGTACTGCCGGCGATGATCGACGTCGAGGCGTTCGGCGCCACCGCCATCACATAGCCGTTTCGCATCCCATAGCGGGCCACGTCTTGCTTCAGCCGATCCCAATCCAATTCACCGTGGCTTTCGTAGCCGCGCCGCTCAAAATAAGCGCCCGTCTGCCAATCCGATCCTGGAAACGCCGGGTAGCTCCCTTTCTCTTTGGCGAGCTCCATGCTCGCTTGAATCGCCAAATACGCGATCGTTTCATACAGCTCGTCGGCATAGCGGACCGCTTCGTCCGACTCCCAGCGAATGCCTTTTAACGCCAACAAATGATGCCAGCCAAAGGTTCCAAGCCCGACAGCGCGGTATTTTTCGTTCGTCAGGCCGGCTTGCAGCACAGGGATATTGTTTAAATCAATGACATTATCGAGCATCCGCATTTGAATCGGGATCAGCCGCGCCAAAACCCCATCGGTCACCGCCCGCGCCAAGTTGATCGACGATAAATTGCAGACGACAAAATCGCCTGGTATTTTTTCAATGATGATCATCCCGTCTTTTACATATTGCCGCTTCATCACCGTTGGGCTTTGGTTTTGCGCGATTTCCGTGCAAAGGTTGCTGCAGTAGATCATCCCGAGATGGCGATTCGGATTTTGCCGGTTCACTTCATCGCGGTAAAACATAAACGGCGTCCCCGACTCGAGCTGGCTGCGCATGATGCTTTTCATCACTTCGATCGCCGGCACTTTTTCTTTCGACAGTCTTGGTTCGTTGACACATTGCCAGTATTTCTCGCGGAAACTCCCGCACCCTTTTTCCTCATCATAAAAGTCTTCCAAGCTAAATCCCATCACCTTCCGCACTTCATGCGGATCAAACAAATACCAGTCGCCGCGCTGTTCGACTTGCTCCATGAACAAATCAGGGATGCAAACGCCGGTGAACAAATCATGCGTCCGCAGCCGTTCGTCACCGTTGTTGAGCCGCGCATCGAGAAACGCAAAAATGTCTTTATGCCACACATCCAAATAGACGGAAATGGCTCCCTTTCGCTGTCCTAACTGATCGACGCTCACCGCTGTATTGTTCAGCTGCTTCATCCACGGGATGACGCCGGAGGAGACCCCTTTGAATCCTTTGATGTCGCTGCCGCGCGACCGGATTTTGCCTAAATAGACGCCGATGCCGCCGCCCGATTTCGATAAATTGGCGATGTCGGTGTTGCTGTCGTAAATCCCTTGCAAGCTGTCATCGACCGTGTCGACAAAGCAGCTCGACAGCTGGCCGTATGACTTTCCGGCATTGGCAAGCGTCGGCGTCGCCACGGTCATGTATAAGTTGCTTAACGCCCAATACGCTTCCTTCACGAGCTCAAGGCGCCGCTTGGGTGGTTCATTCACCATTAGCGTCATGGCGATGACCAAAAACCGCTCCTGCGGCAATTCATACAGCCGCCGCTCATAATCGCGGGCCAAATACCGATCAGCGAGCGTGCGCAGCCCAATGTACGTAAACAGCTTGTCCTTCTCCGGATCAAGAAACGCGCCGATGGCGTCGACTTCTTCTTTCGTATAACGCTCAAGCAAGAACGGGCTGTACACCCCTTGTTCCGTCAGCGCAACAAGCAGCGAGTAGAAATCGCCATACCGCTCGCGTTCATCGTACCCGCGCTGCCGCGCCGCTTCACGGTACAATTGCCGCAAATACAGCCGGGCGCACACAAATGTCCAGTCCGGCTCATCTTCATCAATGTAAGAAAGTCCTTCCAAAATAGCCGTTTGGTGCAGCTGTTCTACCGTGACGGACTCCTTTCGACTGAGAAGCTGCCAAACACGCTCGACGTATTCATCAAGCGACAGACGGCCGAATCCAGCGGCGGCTTGCCCAATCAGCGACGCAAACTCTTCACGTGAAAAAGAAACCGGCTTCCCTTGGTCATCGATGATGATCATTTTCGTCAATGCGGTCATTCGTTTCCCCACTCCTTCAATAAAAAATCCGCTCGGGCAGGCGAGCGGATGAAACGACAGACGGAAAAAAGGCATACGAAACCCTTTTTCTTTTCCCCTATCGTTTCATCTTCTCACACCCCGAAGAACATGAAACGTTCCAAGCAAGGCAGGTCTCCTGACTCGTGCATCGTCCTACTTTGGGGCCTTCCCAGCGGCGCGCCGAATGGCTCTTGCCGCCA
The DNA here is from genome assembly GCF_052906625.1 of Geobacillus sp. CCR. Taxonomy (NCBI): domain Bacteria; kingdom Bacillati; phylum Bacillota; class Bacilli; order Caryophanales; family Anoxybacillaceae; genus Geobacillus; species Geobacillus sp. CCR. The sequence goes on from NZ_JBREBQ010000005.1 coordinate 32,342, forward strand.
GTGGCCATCCCATTTCGTCCGCACATACAGTTGCGGGGGCAGTTCCGGATTCACACCGGATTCCCTATTAAGTCCTGATGGACACCATTGCTTGGCGCAACGATATATAGTTGTTTAAAAAATAGAACAAAACAATATATAGTAGATGATCATCCTGATGGAACAAGCATATACCAAAACCGGGAGAATTGCAAGAGTGGGCGAATCAAATTTTCTCTTCCTCAAAAAATCATTCCGTTGTTCACATTCTGTTCATAAAAGCATGCTACAATTCACCATGTACGAGAATCATACGAAGGAGGGGGACACAAAATGGGATACAGACCCCAAATCTCACCCGCCCATCAAGAGTGGGCAGTGGAAACACACGAATTGGTGAAAACCTTTGGCGACCACCGGGCCGTGGACGGTCTCAATTTGCGTGTGCGCGCGGGCACCATCTATGGTGTGCTGGGCCCCAATGGAGCCGGCAAGACAACGACAATCCGAATGTTAGCGACGTTATTGCGCCCGGACGCCGGTTCCGCCCAAATTTTTGGGTACGACGTCGTCAAACAACCGCAAGTCGTCCGGCAATTGATTGGTGTCACCGGTCAATACGCCTCTGTTGACGAAACGCTCAGCGCAACAGAGAATCTAATGATCTTTTCTAGGCTTCTGGGACTGAGCCGAACAGAAGCAAGGCGAAAAACAAGCGAATTATTGGAGGAATTTGGTTTGACAGAAGCAGCCAAGCGCCCATTGAAACATTTCTCTGGCGGTATGCGCCGGCGTCTGGATCTCGCCGCCAGCCTCATTGCCCAGCCGCCGCTCATTTTTCTTGACGAACCGACCACCGGACTCGACCCGCGCACGCGCAATCAAATGTGGGAAACGATCCGGCGCTTGGTGAATATGGGAACAACGGTGCTGCTGACAACCCAATATTTACAAGAAGCGGACGAATTGGCAGACCGCATCGCCGTAATTGATCACGGCCGAGTCGTCGCTGAAGGGACACCCGATGAACTCAAGGCGTCCATCGGTCAATCGTCATTGCAAGTCAAGCTGCAACATCCTGGAGAGATCGAAACGGCCAAGCGCATCATTGAGCGCGTTCTCCATGTTCGGCCGACGGTATCCTTAGAAACCGGGAACATCACGGCGCCGATGGCCGATCCAGACCATGTGACGGACCTGCTTGTCGCTTTGCGTCAAGAGGGCATCCACTTAACCGAGTTAAGTGTGCAAAAACCAACCCTCGATGAGGTCTTTCTGACCATTACCGGCCATGGAGTGGAAAAACGTGCAGATGAATCCAATGATGTAAGGGAGGAAGCGATGAGATGAAACCAGTGTCTCCTCAATTGGAGGTCAAACGCCAACAGAAAAACCGTACAAGCGTTTCCCAAGCTGTACGAAATTCGCTGACGATGGCCTATCGTGGTTTGTTGAAGGTGCGGCGCACACCCGAACAATTATTTGACGTCACTTTTCAGCCGATTATCTTCACCTTGATGTTTACCTACATCTTTGGTGGAGCCATCGCGGGGAATGTTCATAACTACTTGCCCATGATCATTCCCGGCATTCTCATCCAAACGTTGATCGGGGCTTCCGTCACTTCAGGAGTTCAACTTCGCGATGATATGGATAAAGGCGTGTTCGACCGCTTTAAATCGCTGCCGATCGCCCGCATCGCTCCGTTGGCTGGGGCGTTATTAGCCGATGTAGTCCGCTATGTCATCGCCACCACCCTGACGTTTGTCATGGGATTTCTTATCGGCTACCGTCCGGAAGGAGGGATCGCCAGTGTGGCGCTTGCGGGCGTTTTCGCCATTGGATGCGCGTGGGCCGTCAGCTGGATCTTTGCCTTCTTCGGCGTCATTGCCCGTCATGCGGCCGCTGTACAGGGAATCTCCATGCTGGCGTTGTTCCCACTGATGTTTGTATCGAATGCGTTCGTGCCGGTCAAGACGATGCCCGATTGGCTACAATGGATTGCCAAAGTCAATCCCATTTCCCATATGATCGCGGCCGTCCGCGAGTTGACGAATCACGGAACGATAGGCACCGATTTCGTCCTCTCCTTGCTCGGCGCGGCAGCCATTGTTGCGATCTTTGCTCCGATCACCGTTCGTGTCTATATGCGCCGCGCATAACCACTGGGGATGTCCGCGATGAGCATCCCCGCTTCTCCAATGAATATTAAAAATCAAACCCATCGTTTCATTATCTGCTGTCACGACGAAATTATAAACGAACCAGCTTCAACATTGACGAAGGCCAAGCAAAAGCGACACAATGGAAAATAGCATGAAAGGACAATGAAAGGGGATGACGATGACACGAATTTTAATCGTCGATGATGACGCGCATATCCGCGAACTCGTCAGCCACTTTTTAAACTTAGAAGGATTTACAATCCATGAGGCGGCTAACGGAAAAGAAGCACTTGACGTATTGGAAACAGTGAAAGTGGATTTGGTCATTATGGATATTATGATGCCGGAAATGGATGGTTGGGAGCTATGTCGCGAACTGCGCGACTACGACGATGTCCCCATTTTAATGTTGACGGCCAAAGGGGAAACAAGACAGAAGGTGAAAGGATTCGAGCTCGGGGCGGACGATTATCTTGTCAAACCGTTCGACCCACTTGAGCTCGTCGCCCGGGTCAAAGCATTGCTCAAACGGTATCGAATCGCTACATCGCAAATCGTACAAATAGGCCGTTTATCGTTAAACCGCAAGACGTACGAATGCCGTTTGGGAGACCAAGAGATCTTCTTGCCGCCGAAAGAATTTGAACTGCTTTTTAAATTGGCCAGCTATCCGGGCAAAACGTTTACACGCGACGAGTTGATTGAACAGATCTGGGGCTACGATTATGATGGGGATGAACGAACAGTGGATGTGCATATCAAACGATTGCGCGAACGGTTTGCCCAACCAGATTCTCCATTTTCCATCCGCACGATTCGCGGGCTCGGCTATCGGTTGGAGGCACAGTCATGAAACGATTGCGATTTGTGCTTAAATCCATCTTGACGGTTATCGCTGTAATGTCCATCGTCTCTCTCTTTTGGACTGCGGCATATTTCATCACAGAAGCGCTCTACACCCAATTCGCTTGGCGGCCGCACCCGCTCGTTCGTCAAATCATTTCATCGATCCTCGGCTTTTTGCTGTTCGGGATGACTATGAGCGCGATCAGTCCTTTTTTGCGAAAGCGCGAAAAAGTATTTTGGCAACACTTAATAGATGCCATTAATCGAATCGCCAAAGGCGATTTTCGAGTAAATCTCCAGGCTGACTGGGGCGGACGGAATCATCCGTTTGCCGAACTCGTGACACGCATTAACGACATGGCCGCGAATTTGCAGGCCATGGAAGAAATGCGGCAAGAATTTATTTCTAATGTGTCTCATGAGATCGGCTCTCCGCTCACATCGATCCGCGGGTTCGCCCGAGCGCTCAAAAACGAGGACCTAAGCCGTGAACAGCGGTTGCATTATCTCGACATTATTGAAACGGAGTGCGTCCGTTTGTCGAAGTTAAGTGAGAATTTGCTGCGGTTGGCGATGTTAGACTCCGATCACTACCCGTTTCATCCCACATCCTATCGCTTGGACACACAGCTGCAAACACTCATTCTTCACTGCGAGCCACAGTGGGCGGAAAAAGAATTGAACATGTGTGTCCTGTTTGAGAAAGTCATCATTACAGCCGATGAAGATTTGCTTAGCCAAGTATGGCTGAACTTGATCCATAATGCGATTAAATTTACACCGAAAGGGGGAACCATCACCATCCAGCTACAACGCCGCGGTGAACAAGCCATCGTCACCGTTTCCGATACAGGGCCAGGAATCAACGAACATGACCAGCTCCGCATTTTTGAACGATTTTATAAGGCCGATAAATCCCGCCATCGCGCCGCAGGGGGTAGCGGGCTCGGGTTGTCGATCGCCAAGAAGATTGTCGATATCCATCATGGAATCATCTCCGTGCAGAGCCAGCCGGGAGAAGGAGCGACTTTTACGGTGGAACTCCCCGTTCATGGCCCGGTTTCTTAGCCCTCTCCATTCCCTATGACAAAAACAAACGAGCAGCATGTTCTTCCTTTTGGTGAAACGCCCATTTCGCGACATTGCTCTCGTCATCTAGAAGGTTGTGATGGAATAGAAAACTTTGGTTGAGCGGGAGGATTTCTAAAATGGTGAAACCTTACGAAATCGTTTTTTGTCTGAACAAAAAAACAGACCATGTTCAAGGAAATCATGGTTTTTCACCACCCTCTAAAACAATGGGTTCCTGTTTCGAATATCAAAACGGGCTGAATTCCTTCACTTGAAAGTCAGCCTCTTTCAATCAAGAGATGAACAAACGTCCCGGCTGAGCCCCGGGACGCTTCCTTTCTCTGCTACGCCTCCAAAACAGACGCTGGCCGCTTCTCGTTTTGTACGGATTGAGCAAAATCGTACTTCTTTTCCACATAGACTTGATGCCAAACCATAAACGCCAAGACCGTCCACAGCTTGCGGCTATGATCCGCCTTGTGGCGGGCATGTTCATCCAGCAGCCGATAGAGCACGTCCTTATGGAACAGATGATCAGTTTCGCTTTCGTTGATGAGCTGTCTCGCCCAGTCATACATTTCGTTTTTCAGCCAGTGGCGAATCGGCACGGGAAACCCTAATTTTTTCCGGTTTAACACATGATCCGGTACGATGCCCTCGGCCGCTTTGCGCAAAATATATTTCGTCGTGCCGTTGGCTGTTTTCATGTCAGGGGCGATTTGCCTAGCAACCTCAAATACCTTTTTGTCTAAAAAGGGAACGCGCAGCTCAAGCGAATGGGCCATCGTCATTTTGTCCGCTTTGACTAAAATATCGCCCCTTAGCCATGTATGAAGATCAATATACTGCATCCGGTTGACGGGTGGGTAATGAAGCGTTTCGCGGTAAAAAGGAGCCGTCACCGCCGTATATTCGCGCCCCTCTTGGTACGTTTTGAGCAACGCCGCTTTTTCCTTTTCGCTATAGATTTTCGCATTGCCGACATACCGTTCTTCAAGCGGCGTCGTTCCGCGCTCCAAAAAGCTTTTTCCTTTCATTCCGTCCGGAAGCATCTTCGCGATCACCCGCAACACCGCTTTTACGATGTTTGGCATGCGCGCAAACAGCCGCAACGACTCTGGTTCGCGGTAAATGTTGTAGCCGCCAAACAGCTCGTCCGCCCCCTCGCCGGAAAGCACAACCGTGACATGCTTTCTCGCCTCACGAGCGACAAAATACAGCGGCACAGCCGCAGGATCGGCAAGCGGATCGTCCATATGCCACATAATTTTCGGCAGCTCTTCCATATACTCCTGCGGTGAGATGACATAGCTAATGTTGTCTACCCCAAGCTTCTCTGCGGTTTCTTTTGCGACATCGATTTCACTGAACCCTTCCCGCTCAAACCCGACGGAAAATGTCTTCAGGTGCGGATGGAATTGTTTCGCGATGGCGACGATGAACGATGAATCAATGCCTCCCGACAAAAACGCACCGACCGGCACATCGCTGCGCATATGGACGTTGACCGAATCAAACAGCGCATCGCGGATTTTCTTTACAAGCTCCTCTTCCGATTGGCGAATGGGCTCGAAGGATGCCTTCCAATAACGATGAATGGTGAGCGGTTTTCCGACTTTTTTCTTGAGATAATGCCCCGGCTCCAGCTTGTAAATGCCGGCCGACATCGTCAGCGGCTCAGGGACATATTGGAATGTTAAATAATGCTGCAGGGAATCACCGTTTGGCGATTCCTGTCTGAGGGCCAGCAAGATGCTTTTCTTTTCCGAAGCGAAAAACGTGCGATCTCCTTGCTCCGCATAAAAAAACGGCTTAATGCCGAACGGATCCCGCGCCGCAAACACCGTTTTCTCTTGCTTGTCCCAAATGACAAACGCAAACATCCCGCGCAGCTTTTCGACCGCTTTTTCTTTTTCCGCGCTGTAAAGGGCAACAATCACCTCGGTATCCGAATGCGTCGCAAACGAATATCCTTTCGCCGCCAGCTCTTCCCGCAATTCAAGATAGTTGTAAATTTCCCCGTTAAAAATGATCCAATATCGATCGTTTTCATAAGACAGCGGCTGATGTCCCGCCTCCAGATCGATGATGCTCAAACGCCGAAAACCAAAACTCACGTAGTCATCAAAAAAATACCCCTCATCGTCGGGGCCGCGATGGGTAATCAGGCGGTTCATCTCCACCAACGTTGTTTTCCATGTTTGCTCAATCGCTCTTGGGCGATCATGAATACAGCCAATAAAACCGCACATGGCGATGATTGTCCCCCCACTTTGCTAAGAAGAATCCAAAAACAACACCAAAAACCTTTTTGTTTAAAACTAAAATGATTTATACAAAGACACTTTCATTCTATCGTACACAACATCAAGTTTCAAAAACAATCTGTTTCCATTTTTTCAGGAAAACTGCTTGCAAGATTTTCAGTTTCTCATAATATTAACGATAAAATATGGAGAAAGTGTGAATTTCACCATTTTTGCACATCGATCTGTTACTATAAAAACACACACGTGTTATAAAGGAGTTGAGAATGGCTTGTTAGCGTTTATCCTTTTTTTGACTTTTCTCATCGTTTCCCTTTGTTTTGTTCTCTTGAGAAGACCTCTAAACGGGAGGATGGATCAACTGTCGCTCGGATTGTATATTTCCTGTTTCTTGCTATTGGCCGCCTCATTATCCTATTATGCAAGTTCGGCCCAGACAGGCGATGCCATCAAAGCCTTCATACAGAACAGAAACAGCAGAGAAACCAATCCGTCCCCCAGCAATCAAGCAAAGGAGGCGAATCGATCAGTTGCCTCTTCAAAGAAACAAGCGCTAAGGACATCCGTCCTGATTGACGCCCCCCTTTTGTCTCAGCTTCCGGAACTGCCGAGGGGATGCGAAGTAACCAGCTTGGCCATGCTCTTGAATCATGCCGGCATTCGCGTCGATAAGATGACGTTGGCGAAACAAATCAAGAAAAATCCTACTCCGTATCAAGTGCGAAATGGCCAAGTGTTTTACGGCCACCCAAATGAAGGGTTTGTCGGCGATATGTATACGTTATCGAAGCCTGGATACGGCGTGTACCATAAGCCGATCAAGCAGTTGGCTGAGCGGTACTTGCCTAACCAAATCATCGACTTAACAGGGCAATCGTTTGAGAACATCTATACATACTTGGCCAAAGGCACACCGGTTTGGGTGATCACCAACACCACCTTTCGTCCTCTTCCTCCCTCTGCCTTTCGGGAATGGCAAACCCCGCAAGGCCCGATCAAAATCACGTACCGGGAACACGCGGTGCTCATTACGGGATACGATGAGCAGTACATTTATTTCAATGATCCATTGACCGCTGTCAAAAACCAAAAAGCGCCGAAACAAGACTTTATCGACGCTTGGGTTCAAATGGGACGGCAGGCGATTACCTACCACCGTTAGACATCGGTGAATCCGAATCGCTTGCCTTTTTTTACATTTCAGTTGAACGATTTTCTCCATACATTTTGCACATCTATTTTTTATCATATCATTGCATCTCCCACTACAAGCTTAAGGAGGGAAAACGACATGAAAAAATGGCTGCTTGGCGCCATTTTCGCAGGAGTAGCAGCGATTGGCGCAGCTTGCTCAAATCCATCTTCCATGCAGGGACACGACATGTCCGGCATGAATATGGAAAAAGAAAATACTTCCGCTGAAACGAGCAAGCAGCAATTGCCTTTAGCAACCAATACAGAAGTATTATCCGGGAAAGAAATTCACCTTACTGCGAAGGAAGCGTTATTACCCATTAATGGTCAAATCAAACTCCCGGTATACACGTATAATGGATCCGTGCCTGGTGCACAAATCCGCGTGAAGCAAGGAGACAAAGTAAAAATCGTAGTAAAAAATGAATTGCCGGAACCGACAACGATTCACTGGCACGGCTACCCTGTTCCAAATAACCAAGATGGAGTACCGGGTGTCACGATGGACGCCATTAAACCGGGTGAAACGTTTACGTATGAATTTACAGCAACCGTGCCGGGAACGTATTGGTATCATTCCCATCAAAAAAGCGCCGAGCAAGTGGACAAGGGATTATACGGTACATTAATCGTAGAACCGAAAAATGAAGAAAAAGTCGATCGAGATTACACGCTTGTATTAGATGAATGGATGAGCGACCCGGACGCCGAAAGCCATATGGACATGAATATGAGCGGCATGGATCATAGTAATATGAATAATGGAAATAGCTCTGATAATCAACAAATGGATATGAACAGCATGGGACATAATATGAATATGTACGATATTTTCACGATTAACGGAAAAAGCGGGGCTGCTGTCCAACCGTTAAAAGTGAAAAAAGGCGAAAAAGTGCGGCTTCGTCTGATCAATGCAGGGTACATGTCCCACAAGCTTCATTTGCATGGACATGAGTTTAAAATTGTCGCAACGGACGGCCAACCGTTAAAGAACCCGCAACCAATCAAAGATGAACTGTTGAATATCGCTCCGGGTGAGCGCTACGACATTGAGTTTATCGCCAATAACCCGGGTGAATGGCTGCTGGAATGCCACGGCAATATGAAAGGCACCGATGGCATGAAAGTGAAAATTCAATACGAAGGACAAGCAAACAATACGGACAAAGCAAATGCAAAAGAAAACCTCCCTGTCGTGGATATGACAACATATGGAAAATATGAAACAGGTCCATTTACGTTAGACCAAAAATATGATGTAGAGTATACAATGGATTTAGGAACGGCCATGGGCAAAAATGGCATGATTTTCACGATTAATGGGAAAACGTATCCTGACACAGCGCCTATTCATGTGAAGACAGGAGATTTCGTAAAAGTAAAAATCGTGAACAACTCGCCGATGGATGTACATCCGATGCATTTACACGGCCATTTCTTCCAAGTGTTAAGCAAAAACGGCAAGCCGGTCACAGGCTCTCCATTGATAAAGGATTCCTTAAATGTAAACCCTGGTGAAGAATATGTCGTCGCGTTTAAAGCGGATAATCCGGGAAATTGGATGTTCCATTGCCATGACTTGCACCATGCTTCAGCGGGAATGGTGACAGAAGTCAAATATACCGACTACAAATCGGACTATACTCCAGATCCGAATGACACAACCAATAAAGGTGAATAAAAAAGCTGAAGGGGCTGACCCAAAACACAAATGCGTTTTGGGTCAGTCCCTCTTTTTTTCCGCGCCTGTTACTTTCATTATAACATCTCGCTTTCTCGATATTCTTCAAGAAGAGAAAAAACTTTCCCCAGCCGAGACCCGCTACGTTCTAGATAAAAAAGTGCCCCGTCATCACTTCGGGACACCTTCCGTATGTTATTTCACATCATATCCTTGCTCTTCAATCGCTTCTTTCAGTTTTTCTACGCTGACCTTTGTTTCATCATACTCCACATCGACAGTTCCTTCTTGCAAATGCACCTCTACACGGCTGACGCCATCCAACGCTTGAAGGGCATTGGTCACTGCCGCTTTGCAATGTCCGCATGTCATTCCTTGTACTTGTAATGTAATCGTCATCATCCATTCCTCCTTAAATGTTTATAGTTTCACGCGTTTCAAACGAAGCGCATTGGTAACAACCGACACCGAGCTGAACGCCATCGCTGCCCCCGCGATCCATGGTTCTAATAATCCGAATGCGGCGACCGGAATGCCGATCGTATTATAAAACAACGCCCAGAACAGATTTTGCCGAATGTTTTTCATCGTTTGGCGGCTCAACTCAATGGCTTTCGGGATATGGCGCAAATCGCCGCCGACCAAGGTCACGTCCGCGGTCTCGATGGCGACATCAGCTCCCGTGCCAATCGCCATCCCAATATCCGCTTTGGCCAGAGCTGGAGCGTCATTAATTCCATCACCGACCATCGCCACACGTTTTCCTTGCTTTTGCAATTCCTCGACGATGTTCGCTTTGTCTTCCGGGAGCACCTCGGCGTACACATGCTCAATGCCGACTTCATTGGCGATCGCTTCCGCTGTCCGTTGATTGTCCCCTGTTGCCATATAGACATCGATGCCCATTTGTTTTAATGTTTGAATTGCTTCTTTGGAGCTTTCTTTTACCGTATCCGCGACAGCAATGATGCCGGCAAGCTGTCCATCGATGGCAACGAGCATCACTGTTTTCCCTTGTTTTTCAAGCTCTACCATTTTATCTTCATGCACAGAAATCGCTACAGAGCGCTCCTTCATCAATTTTCGCGTCCCAATAAGGATGCTTTTTCCGTCAATGACCGCTTCAATTCCGTGGCCGGTAATGGCGGAGAAGTGCTCCAATGGCTTCATCGAAATCGCTTGTTTCTTCCCGTATTCAACAATCGCATGAGCCAGCGGATGCTCCGAAGCGCTCTCGGCGGAAACCGCATAATCGAGCATGTCCTCGCGGAAGGCTAGCACATCGGTGACTTCCGGTTTTCCTTTTGTCACGGTTCCTGTTTTATCGAGTAATACGGCATTGATTTGATGCGTTCTCTCTAGGTACTCACCTCCTTTAAAGAGAATTCCTTGTTCTGCCCCTTTGCCGGTGCCGACCATAATCGATGTCGGTGTGGCCAAACCGAGCGCACAAGGGCACGCGATGACAAGAACGGCGATGGCCGCCTCAAGCGCTTTCGCCAAATCACCCGGCGCAACGAAGAAGTACCAGATTAGAAAGGAAACAACCGCAATTCCGACAACAATCGGTACGAAAATGCCGGAAATGGTATCCGCCATCCGCTGAATCGGGGCTTTCGACCCTTGCGCCTCTTCAACGATTTTAATGATATTGGCCAGCGCGGTATCTTTTCCGACTTTTTCGGCACGAATGGTCAGTACGCCATTCGTATTCATCGTCGCCCCGATCACATAGTCGCCTTCCTTCTTATCAACCGGGATCGATTCACCGGTAATCATCGATTCGTCTACGGAAGAAGCGCCGGAGATGACTGTACCGTCTACCGGAATTTTTTCTCCTGGCTTGACAAGGATCGTATCGCCGATCACCACTTCCTCCAGCGGAACTTTCATTTCTTCCCCATTCCGAATGACGGTCGCTTCCTTCGCCTGCAGGCTGACCAACTTCGAGATTGCTTCGGTTGTCCGCCCTTTCGCAAGCGCTTCAAAGTATTTGCCGACAAGCACAAGCGTAATCAAGACGGCGCTCGTTTCAAAATACAGCCTCGGCATATAGTCAGGATTCCCAAGCGTCCGAAAAGCTTCATACAAGCTGTAAAAGTACGCAGCCGATGTTCCAAGCGCTATGAGAACGTCCATGTTTGCGCTCTTATTTCGTAACGCCCGGTACGCCCCGACATAGAAGGGACCGCCGATGTAGAACTGAACCGGTGTAGCTAAAAGAAGCTGGAACCACGGATTCATCAGCAGATGCGGCATCGGCAAGCCTATATCAAACGGCATATGGGCAAGCATCGTATAAAGCAGCGGCAACGATAAGATGATGGAAATGGCAAGTTGCCGTTGTTTTTGTTTCAACCGCTCTTCTTTCCGGCCAGCATCGTCTTGTTCTTCGTTTCGAATTTGCCCCTTATACCCAAGCTTTTTGATTTTCTCTAAAATGTCTTCGACAGATGCAACACCCTCCTTGTATTCAACCACCGCGCTGTTTGTCGCCAAGTTGACAGCAGCGCTTGTCACACCTTCCATCCGATTCAACCCTTTTTCAATCCGTGTCGCACAGGCCGCACATGTCATTCCTTCAATATCAAGCGTCACTTTTTCTGTCGCAACGCCATACCCCAAATTCTCAATTTTCATTTCGATATCGGCTATATTTTGCTTCGATGGATCATATTTAATCGTTGCTTTTTCCATTGCCAAATTGACATTGGCTTCTACGCCATCCATCTTATTTAATACTTTCTCAATCCGATTGGCGCACGCGGCACATGTCATGCCGGTCACTCTAAGTGTGACATGCTTTTGTTCACTCATAATGCTTCCCACTCCTTTCACTTTGAGAACTGTTTAATGACATCCATTAATTCGCGAATGGATTCTTCTCCACTTCCTTCGCGGATCGCTTTAGACACACAATGGCTGACATGACGTTCTAACAAGTTCAATCCTACTTTATTTAACGCTGCCGTGATCGCTGAAATTTGCACTAAAATATCAATACAATAACGATTGTCCTCCACCATTTTTTGCACACCGCGCACTTGTCCTTCGATGCGCTTCAAGCGCTTGATGATGCTTTCGATTTCCTGTTCCGTTCGTGGAACCATTTTTTTATCCATATTATGATCTTCATAATGGTTCATCAAACATCACCTCTTTTAATTACATTATACCGGTAATGGGTATAAAACGCAACAGAGATACCCTCTACAAATCATGTTCACCACAAAACCGTAATCAATACCTGCGCAGGAAAAAGCCCGCTTTCCACAAAAAATTCACAATTTTATTTTACAGTATCGTTATCAAGATCGAAAAGAGAGGATCGATCAATATGAACGATATCAATATATTTCTAGCTTTCGGAGCGGGATTACTGTCTTTTATATCCCCTTGTTGTTTACCGCTATACCCAGCTTTTTTATCTTACATTACTGGAGTATCCGTTGATGAAATAAAGAAAGAAAATGGGATGCTTCAAAAACGAGCAATACTCCATACATTCTTTTTCTTGCTCGGTTTTTCCGTCATCTTCATCGCTATTGGTTTTGGTACTTCTGTAATAGGAAAACTATTCGTTGATTACCAAGATTTAATCAGACAAATTAGTGCCTTATTCATTGTCTTTTTTGGTCTCGTCATTTTAGGTGTATTTTCACCTTCCTTTATGATGAAAGATAAACGGTTAGTTTTCCGGAACAAGCCTTCCGGTTATTTTGGCTCTATTTTAATTGGCATAGGATTCGCTGCGGGCTGGACTCCCTGCACAGGTCCAATTCTTGTATCAGTGATCGCGTTGGCGGCTACCAAACCGAGTGCAGCCATGTTATATATGTTCGCCTATGTATTAGGGTTTGCCGCACCTTTTTTCATCATGTCGTTTTTTATCGGCAAGTTAAATTGGATAAAAAAATATAACACTGTCATCGTCAGAGTCGGGGGAATTCTGATGGTTATCATGGGAATTATGCTGTTTCTTGATTGGATGACAAAAATTATCATCTTTTTTACCGATTTGTTTGGAGGATTCACAGGTTTTTAATATCAAAAACATCCCCCTGAGTGGATAGTCACAATTCCTGTCACTTCCACTCAGTGGGAACCATCATTTACCTTTTATTGAATTCCTGAAATCATGCGATCCATCGTTTCATAAGACATAGGACCTACATATTTATTTCTGATAACTCCATTTTTATCAATGATATACGAGGTAGGAATCGTTATTGCACCATATAGATTTCCAATGTCTCCTTGCTCATCAAGCACAACTTTAAATGTGATCCCTTTCGCTTCCACAAAATCGCTCACCGCATTAGAACCTCTTTCGCTATTCGTCAAGTTGACTGCCAAAATTTCTACATTGCTATCTTTATTGTTTTCGTAGAACTTTTGCATTTCCGGCATTTCAGCTCTGCAAGGCGGACACCAAGTAGCCCAAAAATTCAATATCACTGTTTTTCCACGCAAATCAGACAATTTTATTTTATCCCCTGTAATTGAAAGTAATTCAAAATCCGGAGCAACCTCTCCTTTATTCGTGCCGATTTTTCCCCAATCCAATGAAGTAGATAGAACTGATTTTGATTTGACCTTTCCCGCTTCCTGTTGACTGTTAAAAATAGAAGATACAGCAATACTTACCACCATCACACCTAAAGCGAGTTGATTGATTACATTTCCCCGTCCTTTGTTCCTATCCTCAAGAGCCGCTTCTCTTTCTCGCCTCTCTAACCAATATGAAATACATATAAAAACGATAACGAGAGAGCCGTACAACCATACTTCTTTTGATATGATTACTGTATTTACAACATATTTTTTATACAGGGCTAGTTCGAATTGAATGAGATGGAACCATATCAGAAGTTGCAATAAAGTTTTTTGAGTTTTGACTCGTGATGCTACTATAAAAAAACAAATCGCTACTATTGCTTGCAAAATGATGAAATAATTTTGGGAATTTTCCATTACTCGGATCCATGCAAAAGTGCTAAAATAGCCAAAATATACTGGAACCATTGCCCGCGTATAAGAAGCCACAGGAATATTCTGCTTTTTTACGTATAGCCAAGTATAGACCGTGATAAAAACAATCGCCATACTAATGCCAACATATCCCCCATTAAAATAAAGGATTGTCATCGGATTTTGTAAAACTGAATTCGGATGTAAAACGACATAACTAAATTTCCAAATAAGTACACCGTTAATAAAACTGTTCAAAATTAAATCCATGATATTTCGCTCTATTTTTAATACTTTAATACCATAATAAAACATGACATAACTTATCAATAAGCCGCTGATAAGCAAAAGATTTTCGCCCTGAACGACTATATTGCCGAATTGCAATATACATTCCCCCAAAATTCATATTTCTATCGGTATTAGAAAGGATTCTTCTTTGCGACGAAAAAAATACAACTATAACTACATCACCCTAACCATCTTGAAACGTTCTTCCAAACATTGTTACTGCATCATCTTCTTTAAAACCAATAAGTGATGGTATCTAACACGCCAAGCAATACCATCACAATTCCAGCGGTTTGCTGAATGAGCTTCCCTACCCGTCTTCCTTTTTTCATGACAGCACCGCTCAATCCTAAGTACCAAAGGATGAGGATGAAGAAAATAACCGGTACAGAAGTTCCGACGGCAAAGACGCTCGGCAACAACACTCCATAAGACGTTGAGTATACGAGAGGCATTAGAGTAACAAAAAATAGAACAAACATCGTTGGACAAAAAGCCAACGAAAAGCCAAATCCCATGAAAAACGAACCGATTTTTCCTTTTGCCCATCCCTTCGGCACTCTGAACAAAGTGACATTCCAATACATTTTAAAAAGCCCTAACAAATACAAGCCTACGAGAACAAGAATCGGGCCAATCAGCTTTCTTAACCATGGAAAGTATAGTGTCAGTGTACTTTGAATCTCCTTCCCCATCAACCAGACGATCAAGCCTAACCCGGAAAAAGCGATGACCTTTCCGAAAATAAATAAAAGCAGTTCTTTCCAAGCGATCCCCTTTTGCAGAGATTGGTTGCTGTACAACGTGATTGCTCCTAAGTTGCTAGTCAGCTGGCACGGAGCCATCGCTCCGACGATGCCAAGAAGAAACGCTGACAAAACAGGAAGCGCTGTTGTGCTGTTGGCCATATTCAGAAACGGCTGGCTCAGCAGGTTGCTGATTTGGCTTAGGAATGAATACACTCTTCTTCTCACCCTCTCCATCCGTTACTTATATTGTAGCAGTGAATTTTGCAAAAATTATGGAGCGATATATTTTTAGGCAAACAAAAAGACATGCGCCCGCATGTCCCTATATTTCCCCTTCTGATGCTAGTTTTGTCCAACTTCCACCGTTATTTTTTGTCATAAAAATATCCCCGTTCATTGTAACGATCACAATTTCTTTGTCGTTTGCTGGATTAGAAGTTATATACATGATATGATCTTTTTCATCCAATGGCGGAACAGCAAGAACTTCTTCGTGTTTTGTGTCTAATGATTGTTTGATGAGTATAGACTGATCATTCTCTACAGCTGCAAATACAACCGACTTTTCTTGAAACATAAATGTCGTCGTATCAATTTTTCTCGTAAACCGTTCAAACGTATTCCCGTTATCTCTCGAAATGAAAACTCCCTCGGCTGTACTAATCCCGACCATATTTTCATCCGTTGGGTGAGCCACAATCGTTCTCGCTGCCGTTTGCGGCAGGCCATTCAATTGACTTGGCGACCACGTTTTGCCGTCATCTTTGCTGTAAAATACCCCTCGTCCGAGCGTTTCATTTTCTTCTTGATTCACCACATAGATGGTATGGCTTTTATAACCAACCGTCATATAATGGAAATCGGACTGTTTATAAAATCCTAAATTCATTAATGTTTGTCCATTATCAAAACTTTTCACAAGACCAAGTGGATTTCCTAACGATGAACCTTCTTCAGGATGTCCCGATGAATAAAAGCCGTCGTCCGTAGCTGAAAAGCCCATATAATCATGTTTATTGGAAACCGTTTCATACCACTTATTGTCTTGGTAAACGAGCAACCCTTCATGAGTAGCAAAGTAAACCGCATTTTGATTGCCTGCATAACCAACCCCATGCAAATGTTCGATCTTCCCTTCCTTTTTTTCTTTAAAGAAAGGATTATTGGTAACAGATACATTCGATTTTGACTGTTCTTTGCTCGTAATAAAAGCCTGTTCTTTTTCGTTGGATGATGAACAGGCGCTTAGAAGAAGAGCGGATGTGATGATGATGACTTTCTTCATTTTTGTCATAGATGTTCATTCCCCTTCATGCATAGTGTAAATCGTTGCATACTTTTATACTTTATCGGATAAATTTGCAGAATGTATGGATTTCAATAAACTGTAACGATTTGAAGATATTTTATTGCTATTGTGAAATTAATCACAGCAACCTCCCCCATTTGCCACTATCATGTCGGTAGACTCAACCTAAAGCAAAAGGAGGAAACCGCTCATGCGCAAAACCGCGATTGTATGGTTATCGTTATTGGCGATGTTGGCGTTTGTTCTCGGGGGGTGCGCAGCCAATTCCCCTCAAGACAAAACCGAACCAGAGAAAAATGGGCAGCCAGCCGCCCTTGAACAAACACAAGAAACGAACAAATTCTACTTTACTGCCAACGAGGGCGGAAGCATTTCAAAAATTGATGCGAGAACAAACAAAGTGGTCGGAACGATCAAAGTCGACGGCGCGGTCCATAACGTCCAAGTTTCTCCCGACGGAGCTATTCTCGGCGCTACGTTAGTTCCGGCCATGCACCACGGGCATGATCAGTCGATGGATATGAAAGGAATGGCGTTGTTTTATGATACGGAAACGAATGAATTAATCAAAAAAGTGGAAGTGGGGCACCATCCCGCCCATATCGTGTTTACTGAAAACGGCAAATACGCCCTTGTGACCAATAATGAAGACAATAACGTTTCCGTTATTGATCTGGCGAGCTATTCAGTCATTGAAACCATTCCAACCGGAAAAGGCCCGCACGGGCTTCGCATTTCCAAAGACAGCCAATACGCGTACGTCGCCAACATGGGGGAAGACAGCGTCAGTGTTCTCAACTTGCAAACAATGAAAGAAGAAAAGAAAATCACAGTCGGATCCATCCCTGTCACAACCGGCATTACTTCGGACGGCAAAACGTTAGTCGTAACGTTGAATACCGAAAATGCCTTGGCCATTGTTGACGTAACAAGCGGGAAAGTGGAAAAAGTCCCTGTCGGGCAAGGGCCAGCCCAAGTGTACGTGTCCCCTGACGATACGTTTGCTTATGTCGCCAATCAAGGGACGAAAGAGGCGCCCTCTCATTCTGTAAGCAAGATAAACTTAAAAACGAAACAAGTCGTGGCCACAATTGAAACAGGAAACGGAGCGCATGGGGTCGTCACAAGCCCGGATGGCAAGTATGTTTTCGTTACGAATATGTTCGACAACACCGTGAGCGTCATTGATCAAGAACAAAACAAAGCAATCCAAACGGTTCAAGTAGGCGAAATGCCCAACGGGATCAGCATCATGCCGTAAAGGAAAAAGCAGCAGGTTGGACGTTCCAGCCTGCTGTTTTTTCTGCGGAATAACGGATTTTCATTTTTCCCTTTTCCTCGGGCTCAGTACGGCAATATACACATTGCCATCTTGAATATAAGCGTCAAATGTATCTAACGGTCTTGGCGGTGGCCCCCCTACATTGATACCGTATTCGTCATATTGCCCCGCGTGGCACGGACATAAAAAGCGGATGCCTGTTTTCTGCATGTTCTCCTCAGCATCTCCAACGGTACACCCTAGATGGGTGCAAATCGGGGACATAATGAGTAAAGAACCATCTTCATTTTTGTTAATGTAGACAAACCCTTCCCTTTCCTGTTTGGTCCATGCATCTTTTATGGTGACTTTATACGGCACCTTTTTAGGGAATTCTCCCTTTTCTAATTCGCTTAGAGGACCGAGATTGGCCATTGAACTTGTATTGACCGTTTTCTTATCGTTGCTGCAGGCAGCCAGTCCTGCAGGCAATACCGAAACAGCCAGCAGTCCAGCCGCCCCCTTTAACGACCTGCTAAGAAACTCTCGTCGATTCAACATAAGATTTCCCCTCCTTGCCTCCTCTAATAGTAGGGAGGTGCGTGAAATAAGAGGCGAATCGATCAGCGTTTATCGCGCAATGCGAGTTTTACTGCAAAATACACTACCAATCCAATGGCAAGCAAATTAAGAAACCAGCCGAGAATGCCAAACCCCATCATCCCCCAGCCACTCATCATCCCGCTCATCATCCTCATCACCTCCTGCATGATCTAAAAATAATTCTCACCTATCGCTAACCATTTATGTCATAATTTCGCCTGACTTGAATGAAAAATCTAATTGGAACTCCAAGCACCCTTTTCCGCATCTTTAGCATTTGCCAATACTCCCATTCACACTTGATGCAGCCCAAAATTGATCCACAACGTTTTCATCATCTCCCCTTTTGCTTTACTTTCAGAATAGAGAAAAAGTGTGGAGAAAATATTGATAAAAAACTACAAATATTTGTCAAGGCTTTCACAAAAGTTCATTTCCCTTTTGGTCGCCACGCCTTCTATTGGTCAAAACAAATGCCGAGAAGGTCTGGGCAGCCATCATCTTATGAAACTTTCGCAAATCCAACCATACCAGATTCTTTATGCCCTGGAACCGTACAATAAAATCGAAACACACCGCTTTCGATTGGTATGAACGTCACCTCGGCTGTTTTCCCCGGCAAGGAATGAACATGAATGTCCGCATTTTCTGCATGGTTTCCATGGTCATTCTGTTGTAACAAAATCTTCATATTTTCGAATTCGATATCGTGTTCCATTTGACCGCTATTTTTCAGAATTAAGGTAACAGGCTGTCCTACAGTCAGTTGCAAACTCTCAGGAAAGTAATAAAATTCAGTCGCTTCAACCACTACCTTTTTCCCCTTTGTTTCGATGCTTAACGGAGATGCAGTTTGGTTGTGGTCCTCCATAAAATGGTTCATAGGCGGATTCGTTATCGGAAGATTAGAAGATCGAGAAAATTCATTATATAAATGGTTATACAAATAGAAAAACAGCGGAAGGACGATTGCTAACCATAGCGGGTTATGGAATAGTTTATTTATCAAAAACGCACGGTTAAAACCCGTTTCTTGTTGAAGCATGTATAGAACAATACAAGCCATTCCAACAAATAGAACAAGCATGATGTGAACCGTAGAATCCCGATATTCAGGCGCAATCATTTCTCCTAACATCGCTCCCATCATGCCGCCCATGACTCCTGATAAAACACCGTCGATGATGGCCATGATGCTAATCGGCATCCCAGCTAAAAATCCAGCTAAAAACCCGAAAGCCATTCCTAAAATGGTTGACAAAAAGAGATTGCCGTTGTAAGAAATCCCAGCCAGCAGGCCGCCTGTCAGCCCAACCAACATTCCTAACGCCATCGCCGCCATCATTCCAGCCATGCATGTGATTTTCTTCCTTTTGATAAAGATGAAAGCAATCACAATGAAAGACAAAACCGCCACGATTCCCCCAGTGAATAACATCGGCAACGGATGATCCCTCCTGCAAATGTTTATTTGTACACATATATGTGTGCAAATAACAGGTTAGTCCATGTCAGTGAACATACCGGCTGAGTTTGAACGAAAACAGAGGGCGTGTCATCCGATTACAGCTTTTTGTATTACACCTGCATGTATTCTGTTCTTGAACGCTCTCCCACCTACGCTTAGAGGTGGGAGATTCTTGGGAACACCCGCCCCACGGCAGGCTGTCAACCAAGCCATCCCCGTGCGTCCCACGGTTCAGCTGCCTTACAAAGACAGCAAACGAAGCCCCTCATTTTGGAACACTCTTTGCAGCCAAGCCCCGCCCCTGTTGTTTCATACGCTTGATTCCACTCGGCCAAAAGACTTTACACAAACCGGCAGCACCCAATCGTTTGGTTGATGAGCTCCGCTTGTTTTCGGGTGGGATCCAACCGAAACCGATAGGCTCTATGCATGACCTTCCCTCCTATTTTAGGGAACGTTTGTTCTGTTCGTGCCCATTTTATACCTTTTGTTCTTTTGATGCAAGAGGAAGATCGATGAGGGAAGACACCGATTCATCCCCTACTGACGCTCACGCGTGGAAGTGGAGGTCTTCTCGGTTCGGGATGATCAAACGACTATCCACACATGCCGCAGCATATGATGAAATTGTGATACCTTCTCTAAAGGGGGAAGAGGGAATGCATGGTTACTTGCCGGGAAATCCTCAAACGCCTATTATCACGCCCAATGTAAAAGATGCGCCATTTCGGGTTCTCAAAAACGGGGTAAAACAATTTCACTTGCGGGCGGAACCGGTCGTGCATGAGTTGGTAAACGGAATTAAAATCCGCGGGTATGGATACAACGGAAGTATTCCCGGGCCGACGATTCTTGTCAATCAAGGGGACTATGTTCAAATTACAGTCGAAAACCGTTTGCCAGAAGCGACATCCGTCCATTGGCACGGATTAATTGTTTCCAACCGAATGGACGGCGTACCCGGCCCTGGGGGCAGCCCGATTATCCAACCGGGGGAAAGTTTTACGTATGAATTTCGCATCCAACAGTCAGGAACGTTTATGTACCACAGCCATGTCCATGATGCAAAACAAGAGTTAATGGGATTAGCAGGCATGCTTATTTCGCGCGGCATATACGAAGAACCTGTGGACCGCGATTATGTTCTGTTGCTTCAAGAGTGGGCTGTGCAGATGGAGATGCGTCAGCAAACTAGCAGCCATCCAATGAATGATCACCCTTCCAAACGATCGGCTTCAAATATATATGACATCGATCCAATGTCAATGATGTTTAATTTTTTCACAATTAACGGCAAAGCCTATCCTGATACCGCTCCTTTATTTGTCCGATATGGCGAGCGCGTCCGTATTCGCCTTGGCAATTTAAGTATGGATTCTCATCCGATGCATTTTCACGGGCATGAGTTTAGTGTCACCGCGGTTGACGGAAATCCGATTCCTATGATGGCAAGATTAAAACGAAACACGATTAATGTAGCGCCAGGAGAAACATGGAACATCGAATTTTTGGCCAACAATCCGGGAAATTGGGTCTTTCACTGTCATAAACCTCACCATACAACGAACGCACATGCAATGGAGGGAATGGGCGGCATGCTTACGATAGTCCGCTATGCGAAATAGATGAGCATTCAAGAAAAAACGGCATCGCTGCCGTTTTTTCTTCTCTCGATTCTCTTGCACCTGCTTGATAGTCAAGCAAATTATTTAACTTACTCGGACTCACCGTCAGCCGAAAGAAAAAGTGAACGGCGCGCTCACCGTTCGCGATGCGTATGAATCCATTGCACAAACTGTTCGATCACTTGATCCAACAAGTCGATGGTTGCCGTATCTAATCGATTGGCGTTAACCGAAACGCATGATAAACTAAGCGTATATTCAAACAAAGTTTGGAGGGACAACCTTGGATCAGTTGCTATACGTGTTCGTAAAAGTAGTGGAAAAAGGAAACTTCACGAAAGCAGCTGAGGAGCTGCATATGACACAGCCTGCTGTCAGCCAGCACATCCAAACGCTAGAGCGATTATTCGATACGAAACTTCTGGACAGGACAAACAAGTACGTCAAATTGAATAAAGCCGGCGAAATTGTTTATCACTATGCGAAAGAAATACTCGGACTGTATACACGCATGAATCAACTGCTTGATGATTTAATGAATCGAGCCAGCGGGGAGCTGTCGATTGGGGCCAGCTACACGTATGGCGAGTATGTTCTTCCACAGATGATCGCAAAATTGCATCAACACTATCCACTCATCAAACCAACCATCACGATCGGGAACTCGAATGAAATTGTTGAAATGGTGCGCGACCATCAGCTGGATGTGGGGATTATCGAAATGGATATCGAACCGAAAAATGTATATATTGAACCATTTGCCAAAGATCAAATGGTTGTCGTTGCTTCTGCTCATCATCCGTATGCCCAAAAAGAGACGGTGCAGATGGAAGACCTCCGCAACGCCACATGGATTGTTCGCGAAACAGGATCTGGAACAAGAAAAGCAACGGACGAATTTTTTCTCAAACACAACTTCTTTCCGTCTTCAATCATGGAATTCGGCAGTACACAGCTCATTAAAGAAGCGGTAGAAGCTGGTTTGGGGCTGACCTTTCTCTCTCTCTGGACGATAAAAAAAGAACTTTCATTTGGTACGTTAAAAATCATCCCGATCAATGATGAACCATTTTTTCGCCACTTTTCTCTCGTTACACCGAAAACTCCGTTTTATACAAAAGCCATGGAAGTGTTTTTAACCATAGTACGTACTCACCAACCTTCAATCAGCCATTCACCACAACCACCATCTCCCTAATAAAAAGACGACCGGCAGCGTTTGCGGGCCGTCTTTTTCCTTGAACGTTAAGCGATAAAAAAAGATAAAAAAGACAATAAAAGAGACACAATACACATGGCAAGAAGAGGACGCAATCCGTTTGTCCGCAATTTTCGCAAATCAACATTCAATCCAAGGCCGACCATCGCCGCCGTCAAAAGAAATGAGGTGAAGGAAGAGATATAGCTTAAGACGTTTTGAGAAACAAGAATGGCGTTTCCAAGCACATAACTACCAAGTAAACTCATCATTATAAATCCAAGCAAAAACCAAGGAAATTCTACTTTCGTTTCTCCCCCCTCCTGGCCATCGTCTTTTTTTCTTCTCCAATAAATGAGGGCAAAACTGAGCGGCACAAGCCAAAGCACTCTTCCTAACTTTGCCAGCAACGCCATAGCCAATGCATCCTGCCCAGCTGGAGCGCCCGCTAACGCGACGTGGGCAATTTCATGCAAACTCATCCCGCTCCAAATACCGTAATGTAAAGATGAAATGGGCAAAACAGGACGAATCAGTGTATACGCGATCGAGAACACCGTGCCGACAAGTGCAATCATTCCAACCGAGATAGCCGTTTCGTCGTCGTTCGATTTTAAAATGGGAGAAACGGCGGCAATCGCGGCCGCCCCGCATACCCCTGTTCCAATGCCCAGCAATAAGGATAAAGAAGGACTTGCTTTCAACACGTTTCCAACCCAAATAGTCATTAGAATGGCAAACACAATGACCGCCGCATCACGAATGACAAGCCCCCATCCTTGATGAATCAAAACATCCATATTCAACTTTAGACCAAATAACATAATGGCCAATCGCAACAAATATTTTGAAACAAATTGGATGCCCGGTCGAATCGCTTCTGGATAACCAAACAGCTGCCGATACATCACAGCAAGCAAAATGGCACAAGCGAGCGGACCTAAATGATCCAGTCCAGGTATGGATGCCAATGCCATTCCAACGGCGGCCACCAAAAACGTAAAGGCCACTCCTCCTAACCAAAAACGTTTACTTTTTTCATGGGCAGTCGAATATTGCCAAGCATTCATATTTTGATTCTCCACTCGAATCCCCCCTATTGGTATCACATAACTGTTTTTATCATATGTCCCTTCCATCAATAAGTAAAATAATAGTTTATTATTTTTATAATAAGAAATCACTTATTATAAATCCCTAAAAGTGATAAACGAGAAACTAATATTTTGATTAACGAAGAGGCAGATTCACCCGTTCCCTCAAAACGCCGCCATGATCATTGACATGAACTTTCCAGCCTCACCCACGACGCCGCAACTCGAGCCAACGATCAATCAAATGAAAACGGAGAAAAAGCTTGTTCAAAACATAGTTTTCTTTCCCTGCTCCACGTTGTATAATCAAAAAAGAGGAGGTGAACAAGCATGGAACGCGATACCATCGTGAAAGAAGTAGTCGAGGCGCTGAAAATGTTTTCCCACGACATCCGCACCCAAATTGACGAAATGGGAAGCCAACTACGAGCAGAAATCCAAGACACAGCTAACCAACTGAGAGCAGAAATGCAAGACATGGCTAACCAATTGAGAGCGGAGATGCAAGACACAGCCAACCAATTGAGAGCGGAAATGCAACAATTTCGCGCCGAGGTGAACGAGCGGTTCGACCGACTCGAACAAAAATTCGCTGGCTTGCGCGTGGAGCTGACCGAAACGCAAGAAACCGTCCATTTCCTCGCGTCCAAAACCATCCAGCACGAGAAAAAACTCCACCATTTGGCCAAGCAGCTTGAATCCATTCGCTAGTTTTCCTTCATCCGAAAGCCGCGTTTGACTGCGAGTCAAGCGCGGCTTTGATTTTTGCATCTCGGCTTCTTCGATCCCGATCAAATCCCTCCTGCCCGGCCGCGCACGAAGACGGAAGAGAAGCTGACGATTTATCCGTCATCATGAACACAATGGTTTCCAATACGCAGCCAAAACTCTGCCCCCGGACAAAACGCCAAAAACAGAGAATGCGCGCCGATAAAGTATGATGGGGCTTTTGCGTGCATAATTGATGCTCCTTTTGACGCACAATATAAATTACAAAAGAATCCTTTTCATGATTTGAGGGAGGAATCATCCATGTCATTTTTGTGGAGCTTGATTGTCGGGGGCGTCATCGGTTGGCTGGGAGGTCTTCTGACGGGCCGCGATATTCCAGGAGGAATCATTGGCAACATTATTGCTGGGTTTATCGGAGCCTGGCTTGGAACGGCGCTCTTTGGCAACTGGGGGCCGACCATCGGCGGATTTGACATCATCCCCGCGCTGATCGGTTCGGTTATCCTCATTTTGCTTGCAAGTTTTGTCATTCGCAGATTGCATAGGGCGGCGTGATTCCAAAAACCTTAGGGTCGCAATGGATTCCGCTTATGCAAGACTCATAGCGCAATCTTTCATCTCCAAATTCATGCTCACACATGAAGGAACCGGGCTCTTCTCAGCCCGGTTTTTAAAGTTCGTTACTTAGTTCGATATAATTGAAAATCATCCAGCGTTCCCCAAGCGCCGCCATTTGCCTTGATGCTCACTCCGATCGTCACAGTTCCATCACCAATATAAATATCATGAATCTCAGGATGACTCCAATTCAACCAACCATTCACCACGGCAGCTGCCCGATACTCTTTACCTCCTGTTTTCGCATACAAGTATATTTCCGCATCGGAGGCATCTCCTCCTTGCAAAAACATCGATAAATCATAATATCCCGGCTCTAATCCGGTGATCGTCTGTTCTACCTGGAAATCAACAGCCTCGCTCGAATAGAAGTGAAGGGAATAGTTTCCCGATTTCGCATCCGCAGCTTTCTCCAAATAATCCGTATGTGGAGAAGTGCCGTTTCGATAAATGATGGTCCACATCGTTCTATCTTGATCCTCGAAGCTCGGATTCACTACATAGTTTTTCGGTGTAATGTCAAGATAGGCTTTTACCGTCTCTCCACCCTCCACTATACCTTGAATCACATGTGTTCCGATGCCAATTCTCAGCGCTTGATCCAACTCGTCCTGATCCCATTTCACAGAAACAGAGCGTTGGCTCCCATCATTATAAGTAGCTGTTACCGTATCAGGCAACTCAACCGGTTCACCAACTATAGCGCGAATATATATGTCTTTGATTTCATCGATTTTCAAAGGAGCTACAGCTCCTGTGTTTACATATTTAAACACATATAATGATGGTAAAGGTCGACCATTAAAATCAAACAGCGCTTGATTATCTACAGCACTTCCCCCATGCCATATCGCCGCATCAGGATCATATTCAGCAGCAAAACTAGACGCCCAACCAGATCCATATTTTTCCCACTTTTTCTCGTTTTGCTTCAGACGTTCAGGAGGGCCAACAGGAATCCATGCAGGTTCCCAGTAAAACACCCCGATCCCCCGTTTACCTACAGCCGCCACCGCCTGAATCACATCTCGAATCGAGTTCGCTTGCCCTTGGACAGTAATCGGATAGTTCAGTATTTGTCCAGAACTCTTTGGAGCTGTATTTTCATGGCCGTCTCCATCTTTTTTCGTATATGGATACGATGTTTCTGCCACCATCACTTTTTTATGATACGTATTGGCTACATGTTTCAACACAGACGTTAAATTGGCTAAAGTACCATGCCAAAACGGGTAATAGGAGCTAGCGAACACATCGTAATCCACTTTATGTTCAGCAAGCATTTTCGCTATGGATGCATACCTGCCTGGAGTTTCGGGATTCGTAAAATGAAGCGCAACCAGTATATTCCGATTCATCTCCCTTACTGCACTGCTTCCTGCATTCATCAACTCACATATTTTCGCCCAATCCGTTTCCCCGACAAAAGCTCCATTTGTTTCATTTCCGATTTGAACCATTCCGACTTGAATTTTTTCTTTCAACATTGCTTTTAAACTTTCCTTCGTGAATCGGTATAAAGCTTTCTTTTTTGCTTCAAAATTGAGATTTGCCCATGCTTTGGGAGGACGTTGTTTGGCAGGGTCGGCCCAAAAATCAGAATAGTGGAAGTCCACTAGCACCCTCATCCCATTGGCCGTAGCTCGCTTTCCAATCTCAATGGCTTTTTCCAAATCGTTATTCCCGCCTCCATACCCATGCCCTTTCGCATCATAAGGATCGTTCCATACGCGCACCCGTACATAATTGATCCCGGCTTCTTTTAGCGTTTTAAAAATATCTTGCTTCTTACCAGCCGCGTTGTAAAATTTCACTCCGCTGTTCTCAAGTGCGATAATACTCGAAACATCAACTCCTTTAACGAACCCTTTGCTTAGGCCATCTACCCTTTTTACGAAAATATCAGCCGGAACAGGCTTTGGCCCCTCTCGGCCTCCCGCACTGTTCAGCGATATCAACTGAAAATGATCCATATAGCCCCAAGCGTTCGGTTTCCCAGTAACTATTGCACCGACTTCAAAGTTCAACGCTTCTTCTTCCAGTGTGAATTCCAATTTAACCGTCTCCCAAGAATTATATCCTTTTGTAACAACAGCCTCCGCCATCTGATCGCCTGCGAACAATTGAATATGACCCGCTTCGTCTCCTGCTCCTCCCATTGATTGAACAGAAAGTTCATAACTCCCTGGCGGCAGCTGTCCGATCGTTTGCTTCAATGTAAATGTTTGATTTCCGTTCGCTATATCGCGGACCCAGTATTTAAAGGCGCTATCTCCCTCATTCGGAACGATCCATGCATCATTTGAATAAGAAAAGCGCTGTAGATCAACAGAACTCCAATCCTGTGTAATGACTGTCCATGACCCATCAGCCCAAAAATCCGATTCAAATCCCCCGTTAATTAAATAATTATACGAATCAGCCGCTGCTTTATGAATATGATTGGACGAAAACGGCATGATCATCACCATCATGGCGACTAGTATGAAAAAAAATCGTTTCCTCATCCTCTCCCCCGCCTCCATGAATATTTTCAGAACATAGCACACATACTTGATTGGCTACCTTATGAAACCCAACCGTCCTACTTGATTTGGTGCTTGAACGATTCTCTCTCCTTTATCTCCTTTTCTCCACGACTCGCACCTCGTATTTACCTAGCGTGATCTCCCCTACGATTTCCTCGCCAGTGAACAGATCCTTCACCTTTTCCTCAACAACAACAGCCTGTTTCTCCTCTGTAAAATTCATAATAAACACATAATCACATTCCGGCGCTTGCCGCGCTTGCACGGATACTCCTTTTCCATGCTTTACAAACAAGACAGGCCTCAGATCGAGCTTTTCCATCAATTCTTGATAAAAATCTCTATGGAATTGATCCTCTAGGCGGCCGCCAATATAATAGGCTTGACCTTTCCCGTATTGGTTGCTCGTCACAGCGGGCGTACCCGCATAAAAATCATCTTCATAAACTCCTTCGACTGTTGCAGTATACACCTTGATCACCGTTGCATAGTCTTTCAACTCGTAAGACTGTCCACGATAATGAACCGAATTTCGATCGCGTGGATAAAGGGTATCCGTTTCGATCGGTTCGATGCCGAATGTTTTCCTCAAATCGGGATGCCAGCCACCTAAATACGCTAAATCACATTCATTGACCATTCCGCTTATATAAGTCATGACAAGCGTCCCTCCGCTCCCTACAAACTGTTTCAAACGAGCAATCGTCTCTTCGCTCACTAAGTAAAGCATCGGCGCAATCAGCAATTTGTAGCGGGAAAAGTCTTGTTCCTTCGTGATGACATCAACAGGGATATCCCGCTCCCAAAAGGGGCGATAATGCTGTACGAGCGTTTGTGGATACCGTTTCGTTTCAGTCGCAAATCCTTGCGCATCATTTAACGCCCAATTGTTTTCCCAATCATACAAAATGGCCACTTCCGCCGGCCGATTGGTTCCGACGATGCCAGACATTTTCTCGAGCGCTTTCCCAACTTTAGAAACCTCTTGAAATACACGGTTATCCGTGCGATTGTCATGGTCGACGACTGCACCATGAAGTTTCTCAAACGCCCCCCGCGACTTGCGCCATTGAAAATAGAGGATGCTGTCGGAACCATGAGCGATCATTTGCATCGAAGATAAAAAGTGCATGCCTGGCCGCTTCGCTTTGTTCACTTTATGCCAGTTCACTAAACTCGGCGTGCATTCCATCAGTAAAAATGGCTGCTGCTTCAAACTTCGATACAAATCATTGATAAAACCGACTTTCATAGCCAAATCAGCAGTGCTCTCCCAATCATTGTGCCAAGCAGGATAGGCGTCCCAACTAATGACGTCAAGATGCTTTGCAAACTTGCTGTAGTCAAGTCCTTGAAAAGGAATTAAGTCATGCGTATCCGCCATAAAATTCGTTGTAATCGGAATATGAGGCGTCAACTCCCGAAGCGGAACGATCTCGTTTTCAAAAAAGGAAATCGTCTGATCTGTCACAAACCGTTTCCAATCAAGATTCAACCCATGAATCGTATGCTCACCAATCGGAGACGGCGACTCGATTTGCGACCAGTCGGTGTACGTATGGCTCCAAAATGACGTCCACCAAGCGGCATTCAGCGCGTCAAGATCATGATTGTATCTGTTTTTCAACCATTCACGAAACGCTTCTTGGCACAAATTACAATGGCATTCCCCGCCGTATTCATTGGAAACGTGCCACATGAGCAAAGCAGGATGATCTCCGTACCGTTCCGCCAGCAATCGATTGATATGTTGAGTTTTTTCACGGTATACGCTCGAGGTAAAACAATGATTATGACGCCCGCCATGCAACTGTCGAACACGCGCCGCATTCACCCGCAACACTTCCGGATACTTTTGCGACAACCATGCTGGCCGGGCGCCGCTTGGCGTAGCCAAAATCACCCGCCCGCCAATACGGTAAATGTCGTCAAACACTTTATCGAGCCATTCAAAACGATAAACCCCTTCTTCCGGTTCGAGAGCAGACCAAGCAAATACACCAATCGTGAATGTGTTTGTGTGGGAGAGTTTCATCAACTCAAGATCCGCCTGCAAAAGATCCGGCCGATCCAACCATTGATCAGGGTTGTAATCTCCTCCATGAAGAATGAAGTTCGCTTGTGTTGTATACGTTCGTTCATATTTTGGCATTACGTCGTCTCCTTTCCCTGCATCATCCTTTGATTCCACCCAATGTCAATCCGGACACAAAGTTCCGTTGCAACATCAAAAAGACAATCGCTA
The DNA here is from genome assembly GCF_052906625.1 of Geobacillus sp. CCR. Classification (NCBI taxonomy): domain Bacteria; kingdom Bacillati; phylum Bacillota; class Bacilli; order Caryophanales; family Anoxybacillaceae; genus Geobacillus; species Geobacillus sp. CCR. The sequence goes on from NZ_JBREBQ010000005.1 coordinate 62,240, forward strand.
CCGGAATGCTAATCAGAAGCGCCCCGGCTGCAAACGTCGTATAGCTCGCCCCCATCACTTCGTTAACGAGATTATACAGCCCTATCGGAAGCGTATAAGCATCAGGAGTTCGGAGAATGGCCGATGATAACACAAAATCACCAAGCGGTCCGGTAAATCCGTTCATCGCCACGACTGCAATCATTGGTTTAGACAGCGGCAAAAGAATTTGGAAAAAGATCCTCGTATTGCTCGCTCCATCGATTTTGGCACTTTCGTCCAGATCTCTCGGGATCGAATCCATATATCCCTTCATCAAGTACGTATTCATCGGAATTTGCCCGCCGATATAAAGCAAAATTAATAGCCAGTGACTATTGAGCATCCCAAGCATTTGCGCCAAAACAAACAAAGCGATCAACGCAGAAAACTGCGGCACCATTTGCAGCAGCAAAAACAACGTTAAAGCATTTCTTCTTCCCTTAAATCGAAAGCGCGAAAATGCATAGGCGGTAAACGAAACACTAATCACGGAACCAAGCATCGTAAAAAAGCTAATTTTCATCGAATTCCAATACCAGCGTTCGTACAATAAGCTTTCTTTGCCCGCAAACAACTCGCGATAATGATCAAGCGTCGGTTTTTTGGGGATAAGGGTGGTGCTGATTAAACTGTTCCCCGGATTCAGGCTGGCACCAATAGTCCAAAGCAGCGGATAGATGATTGCCACGGCGACAAACGTTAAAATGGCATAGGATACGAAGAGGCGAAGGAATTTTTTTGACCTGACACTGGATCTCATGTTCTATACTCCCTCTTTAAAAGAATTGGTCCGTCGAAATTGCCATAACGCAATCCCCATGACAAACAAAGATAACAAAATTGTTAAAGCGGCAGCCAACGCATATTGGCTTGATTGCATCGTCAATTTATAAATCCAAGACACAAGGATATCCGTTCCTCCCGCTGTCGATCCCGGAACAGCCGGTCCGCCTCCATTAAACAGATAAATAATGTTGAAGTTATTAAAGTTAAAGGTAAACTGTGTAATAATAATCGGGGCCATCGCCAACAGCACCATCGGCAATGTAATATATCGAAATTTGGCAAACATGGAAGCTCCGTCAATCGTCGCTGCTTCATACAATTCTTCAGGAATCGACTGCAAAACACCCGTCGTCACGACAAACACATATGGGAATCCCAACCATCCTTGCATGAGGATGAGCGCCACCCTCGTCCAATGCTCATCAGTCATCCAAGGGATTGGATCGATGCCAAGCGCCGCTAAAATTGTATGATTGATGGCTCCAAAACTGTCATTAAATAAGCCAGCAAACACTAAAATCGTCACAAATCCCGGCACAGCCCACGGCAATACGAAAATGGTTCGATACAATTTCTTCAACCGAAGGTCTTTTTGGTTGACGATCACCGCCAATAAAATACCTGCCGCCACTTGAAGAGTGGAAGCAACGAGTGTCCAAATGACCGTCCATGACAACACATCAAAAAAGGTTGAGCGCCAAATATCAACCGTAAAAATTTTGAGGAATGTATCGAACCCAACCCAATCGACCAACTTGGCAGGAGGAGTATGATATAAATCATAGTTGGTGAAAGCTAAAGCAAAACTGAACAACACTGGAAAAATAACAGAAAAAACCAAAAGAAAAAAAGCAGGGCTGCTAACAACATACGGGTATCCTTGTTCCACAAGTTGATGGTACTCTTCTTTCAGAGTATTCAACCGATCCCCCCTATCCCTCCGCTCACCATTTTTATAAGCGTCCCACAAATTGAAACAATAAAAAGCCAATCCAAACAAAGCGACAATGACCGCAATAATCCCTTCTGCCAAAAGAAAAATCGAATTATCGCGTTGCACTTCTGTTCCAAGCGTCACAATCCCCCAAAACCCCATGTTGAACAGATCGGCAAACGCCGTCAAAAAAGAGGCAGCGAAAACAAGAAACAAAACTCCCTTCGCCCATTGTCGGTTATACCATTGACCTAGGCCAGGAATAATCGATAAACATAAGGCCATTTTCCGGTGTGACATGGACTCCCCTTCTTTCCTTGAAGAACACATTTTTTCAACACAAAACGCATCAAACAAAAAGATCGTTTCACACCATCACGATCGATTTATTGCAGGTCCTTGCACCTTGTTAGAAACGAAAGCGCAAGGACCTTGTTCTCTCCCCTTATTTGCCGCTATGTTTCGCCTTAATTTGCCCTTTGATCGTTTTCACGGCTTGATCTAATGCCGCTTTCGGATCTGCTTTTCCAGTCGCAATCGTTTGCAATGCCGAATCGGCCGGCTTCCACACCTCATTCATTTCCGGAATATTCGGGATCATTTCAGAAAATTGAGATTGCTCCGCAACCGCCCGTGCCGCCTCACTGTTTTTCACCACCGGATCATCCGCCAACGCTTTGACGGCTGGAACCTCTTTTGTCACTTCATAACGTTTTTTCGAATTTTCTTCATTCGCCAGAAAGATCACCAATTTTTCAGCAAGATCTGGATGTTTCGAGTAGGCGCTTACGTTGTAGCTTTTTACCCCAATAAATGCGCTCATATTTTTTCCGTTCTGTAACGCTGGAAGTTTCGTCACTCCAAAGTTGATTCCCGCTTTTGTAAACGGCTCAATATTCCACGGACCAGAAATGATCGCTGCTGCTTTGCCTTCCGTAAACAGCGATTCAAGTACATTAATCCCCTGCTCACCAATCATTCCTGACGGAAATAGACGTTCTTTATAAAATTTTTGAATCATTTTAGCCCCTTCGACAGCGCCGGCATTATTTAATCCAATATCGTTCGGATTGTAATTTCCGTTTTCGTCCTTGCCAAAAATGTAGCCTCCATACGCACTCATCACACTTTGAGCATAGTAAATCTGGTCAAACAGAGCCAAAAAACCAAATTTTTTGCCATCTGTTACTTTTTTGGAATACTCATACCATTCCTCAAGCGTTTTCGGCAATTCCTCTTCGGAAATAAGATCTTTATTGTAGTAAAGCATCGTTGTCTCGACCGCTTTTGGCAAACCATACACTTTGTTGTTTACTTTTTGCGACTGCATAGCGGCTTCCGTATAGATGGATTGAATGTCTTCCTCAACATTCAATTCTTTAATGAGCCCTTCCGTCACGGCTGTCCCAATTTGATCGCTCGGCATCGTCAATACATCCGGTCCAGTGCCAGCCGGCCCGTCTAAACGCAAATCCTCAATTTGTTTCGCATACGGCTTCTCAATGATTTTTACTGTCACATTGTTTTCCTTTTCAAATTGGGCAATGGCATCTTTAATTCCTGCGCTTTTTTGAATGTCTTCCCAAACGACGAGCTCTACTTTTCCATTGCTCTCTTTGTTTTCTCCTGCACGAGATCCTTGATTAGCATTTTCTTTAGGCCCACATGCAGCTAAAGACAAACTAAAAGCCATCACACTCATAAGCGCAAGATGTTTACTAATACTCCTCATCATTTTCCCTATTCCCCCTTCTTATTTGGAAGCGCTTAACTACCTTCAATATAGCACCAACAATAAAAAATGTAAACAACTTTTTACTAAAATTAATAAAAATATTTACGAAACAAAAAAGAGGGCTAGTTCGTACTTTTCCGTACGATAAGCTCAGCCCCTAACAGCAATGTCTTCACAATGTTTCTCTTTCTTTGTATCCGCTCGAGCAACAACTCGATCGCACTTTTGCAAATTTCATGAATATCAATATGGAATGTCGTCAATGGCGGTGATACGTATTTGGTAATGCTGATGTTATTGACGCCGATGACGCTCACACGCTCAGGGATAGGAATGCGATGCTCATTCAACGCCTGCAGACAACCGACAGCAATGGGATCCGCCGCTACAAAAAACGCGGTAGGCAATCGATCCCCTAGGGTTTCAATGGCCTTGGTCATGAGTTCATAGCCATTGTCAAATGAGAATCCCCGGTGGCAAAAAATATACTCTTCGTTGAGCAACCCCTTTGCTTTCATATAATGTCGAAACGCCCGCTCGCGCGAGTCCATCTCATCCTTTCCTGTATTCGGATTCGGATACGTCCCGCCAATAAAGCCGATGTCCGTATGCCCTTTCTCAAGAAAGAAGTCGATCGCTCGCTCAGTGATCTGCGTTAAATCCGGGCGCACCGAATCAAAACAGCGCGGGTCGGGCGACAAATCAATAAACACACCATTTGTCGTCATCGATCGCAGACGTTCAAGCTCCCGATCCGAAAAAATTCCAACGGCAATAAACCCCTCAATGTTCTCTGGAATTTGGTCAATGCCATCTGAAATTTTATACATTTGCAGTTCTAGATTAAACTCTTTCGCCAGATTTTCTATTTCCATCCTCATTGTTTTGTAATACACGTCTTCTAATTCCTCTTTATCCGTCAACCAATATAAAAAAGCAATATTGCGAATCACTTTTCTGATGGTTTTCTTGCGGTAGTTCAACTTTTCTGCTGCTTCATAAATTTTCTCCCGCGTCTCCTCGGATACCGAAAGATCTGGATCATTGTTCAATACCCGCGAGACAGTTGAAATGGAATAGCCTGCTTGTTTAGCAATGTCGCGAATCGTGGCCATATGCATTACCCCATTCTGCTTAGGTTGTATCCATGAGTATTATAACAAATACGCAATATTTTTACTAAAATTATTTACTATATGATCCTGAATCATGGCAACTTCCTTCTTATTGAGCTAAATTATTGGCATTCTTGCTAGACAGTATTCCCCACTCTACCATTTTTAGAATTCGAATTAGGAACAATACACTATTTATGAATTCCTCTTTTATTACTATAATAATGGATATGTTTGACAAAGAATAGAGAGGGGGAGCGCTCATTGAAAACGTTGAAGCTAGGAACAAAAATCAATATTTTGATTTTTTGCATCATTATTCTATTAACCATTGTTTTGACGGCTGCTGCCATCATCCAAATCAAAAAAGGAATCCAAAAAGAAACGCTTGAAAGAGTCAAATCCAGTCTTTCCTTGGCCTATCACTATCTTGACGAAAAATATGAAGGGAGTTGGGCTGTCAAAAACGGAGCGCTTTATAAAGGAAGCGAGAAAATCAATGGCAACAATCAACTCGTTGACGAAATCGGAAACCTAACGGGCGGAACGGCCACGATCTTTCAAAATGAAACACGGGTTGCCACCAACATTATCGTGAACAATCGACGGGCTGTTGGCACAACCGCGCCTTCAGAAGTGGTGGAACAAGTGTTAAAGAAAGGGAACACCTTCTTCCGTGAAGTGAATATTTTGCATCAATGGTATCAAGCTGCATATATGCCGATCAAAAACGATCGCGGAGAAACGATCGGGATGTTTTATGTGGGGATTCCCCAAACATATGTGGACACAGCCGTGTCTTCCCTTTTGAAAACATTGATCCTTTCTGCCGTCATCATACTCGTGATGGCATCAGCAGCCACAATATGGTTCTCGCGTCGCATCCATGCTCGATTGGCCGCCGTCTCCAGCGCCCTCCAGCGAGCAGGGAATGGAGACTTTACGGTTGCCATCAATGACCAAACTCGTGATGAAATTGGACAAATTGTCGAAAGCTATAACAAAATGAAAGACGATCTTTCTCAAATGCTGACCCGAGTCGCGGATGCATCAGAGCAAGTCGCCGCGGCTGCAGAGGAACTGACAGCGAGCGCGGAGCAAACAGCCTTGTCAACGGAACAAGTTTCTGTCGGCATCCAAGAGGTCGCCAGCAGAGCGGACAGCCAAAGCAGCCAAACCAATGAAATCGCCGCCGCCATGGAGCAAATGACGCAGGGCGTCTCGCAAATCGCGGAGCGTACGACAGCCATCGCCCACTTGGCCGTCCATATGACAAACTTAGCCGAAGACGGGAAAACATCGGTCGAAAAAAATGCCGAGCAGATGCAGGACATTCATCAAGCCGTGCTCCGGTCAGAACAACTGATTCACACGTTGCAGGAGCGGTCAAAAGAAATCGAAGCGGTCGTCCACACGATTCATCAAATCGCGGAGCAGACGAATCTCCTTTCCTTAAACGCCGCCATAGAAGCGGCGAGAGCAGGAGAACATGGGGCGGGATTTGCCGTCGTGGCCGATGAAGTGAGAAAATTGGCCGAACAAACGCAAGCAGCGACAAAACAAATTACCCATTTGTTGTCTAGCATCCATCAAGATGTAGAGAACACATCAACGAGCATGGAAGATGTGATGCAAAATGTTCAAGACGGCATCGATGCTTCCCAAGAAACAGCAGCGAAATTCAACACAATTTTCGCAAACTCGCAAACCATCTCAACCCAATTGGAAGACGTATCAGCATCCGTACAGCAGCTGTCAGCCGGTATTCAAGAACTGGATTCAGCCGTTGCGGAACTCGCCGCTGCAGCCGAAAAGACGATGGAGACGTCCAAAACAATGGCCCATTCCACCGAAGAACAGCTCGCTTCCATGGAAGAGATTGCGTCAGCAGCCGCTTCATTGGCGAATGTATCCGAAACGTTGCAAGAAATGGTGCAAAAGTTTACGATTGCATCAAAACACTCGCTTGATTCAAACGGGTAAGCAAAAAATGTATATGTTTTACATTCACTCTTTTTCTTTACTAAAATAAGCTATTTTTGATCACTCTGATTCAACCGGGTTCGACAGCAGCCGGACAGATAAAATGCCTCTCATCCTTTGAGACAGAAAGGTTGGGAGGCATTTTAGTCATATGGTTATTTATGAAAAATGTTCAAAGAGGACTTCAGTCCCAAATCTGTAAAGCACTGCGCTTATTTGACCGTCAGTTTGGTTCATGAACAACTGAAATCGTTCTGCGCGCTTCCACAATCCCCCGCAGCTTTCATCATCCCCCACAATGCAAAATCATGATTCGATCAAGCGAACAGCGTCACCGCTGTCCGCTTGACGAGAGCAACGCTTCTTTGACCAACTCCATCGCGTGTCCATCGTTCGGGTCATTCGTCCCCAACTCGCCGCGGAAGGCTTTCTGGAGAACGGATTGTTTTACTAAATCGAGCTTTTCCTCCGCTGCCAAAACGAGTTGTTTTTCGTTCTCTAATTTTTCTAATAAGTTGTCGAGTTTCTTGGCGATGCGTTTTTGTTCGTTTAGGGGAGGCAAGGCAAAAGGAAAATCTTTGATTATCGTTTGAGAGATATTCGGTTGGGCTCCACCTTTACCTAACGCTACTAAATCACTTCTTCGTGCAAAAAAATAGTAAAACATATATTTTGAATCTAAAAACTCATACGGTTGACCGACTGCACAGGCCTGATTTGTAGCAGCATCTATACCAAGTATGCCAAGTCTCCCAATTGTTGCACCATACATTGCAATGACTATAGATCCTTTTGGAAATATTTTTGCACTGGACTTCTGGAGTCCCTCTTCTGTAATAGTTTCTTCAGAGCCGGTAATTATTCCATCATTTAATTCGCCCGTTTTAATCCAAGGAATATCCCCACCGTAATATTCTAATCTCTTTCTTGAAGGGGTCCCCCCTGACCCCCACTTTGCTACATGGCCTGATCGAACCCACACCCAATTCCCCGGCACCTCATAAGGCCATTGTTCTTTCGGAATGACGTCTTTTTCACTTAGATCATCGGATGTTTCCAATATACTTTTCTCGCTCGGGTCATTTGTCCCTAATTGCCCTTTAAACGCCTTCTCCAACATGACCGCCCGCCGCCGTTCGATCGACTCCTTCACTTCTTCAATCAGCCGCTTTGCTTCGTCGATTTTCGCAAACAGCCGCTCAATTTTATCAGCGATGCGTTTCTGTTCGTTTAGGGGAGGCAAGGCAAAAGGAAAATCTTTGATTATCGTTTGAGAGATATTCGGTTGGGCTCCACCTTTACCTAACGCTACTAAATCACTTCTTCGTGCAAAAAAATAGTAAAACATATATTTTGAATCTAAAAACTCATACGGTTGACCGACTGCACAGGCCTGATTTGTAGCAGCATCTATACCAAGTATGCCAAGTCTCCCAATTGTTGCACCATACATTGCAATGACTATAGATCCTTTTGGAAATATTTTTGCACTGGACTTCTGGAGTCCCTCTTCTGTAATAGTTTCTTCAGAGCCGGTAATTATTCCATCATTTAATTCGCCCGTTTTAATCCAAGGAATATCCCCACCGTAATATTCTAATCTCTTTCTTGAAGGGGTCCCCCCTGACCCCCACTTTGCTACATGGCCTGATCGAACCCACACCCAATTCCCCGGCACTTCGTACGGCTGCTCGTCTTTGGGCACGAGCGCTTCTTCGAGCAGCTGTTCCATCGATTTTGGTTTGGCCTTGCTCATCGTTCTGACACCTCGAGTCGTTCAGCGACGTGGAGCATTTCGGTTTTGGCCGGTTCGTAGCGGGTCGGGTGTTCGGCCGCTTTCAGTTCGGCAATGACTTCATGGAGCAGCGAGATGGCGAGCTCTAATTTCTCCACCGCTTCTTCAGCCGAGTCGATCGGGTCGGGCAAGTTGTCGTACACGGACAGCGATTCGTCGGCGATGAGACCGATGTCGAGGCTGTCGCCTTTTTTGGCGATGTCGTCGCGGGTGAAGACGTTCCACCGTTCATCGTCGACTTGATGGCGGTCTTCGGCGGTGTAGGCTTTCGTAAATCCGGCGAAATGGTCTTTCGTCAACGGATTGCGCTTGCCAAACGACGGCATGTTCGTGCGAAGATCATACACCCATACTTCTTTCGTGTTGCCCGTGTCTGTTTCCCCGCGGGTGAAGAACAAGACGTTCGTTTTCACCCCTTGGGCGTAGAAAATGCCGGTCGGCAAGCGCAAGATCGTATGGACGTTGCATTTGTCCATCAAGTCGCGGCGGATGTCGGCGCCGACGCCGCCTTCAAACAGCACGTTGTCGGGCACAACGACCGCGGCGCGCGCCTTGCCGTTTGGTCTGAGCGCCCGGTAAATGTGCTGGAGGAAGTTCAGCTGCTTGTTTGACGTCATAAACGTAAAGTCGGTCCGTGTCGCCCGTTCCCCGCCTTTTTTTGTGCCAAACGGCGGGTTTGTCAAAATGACGTCATACCCTTTCAGCCGCTCGCCAAGGGGAGAGAGCGTGTCGCCAAGCAAAATGTCGCCGTGCACATCATGCAAGAGGGCGTTCATGACCGCGAGGCGGTGCGTGTCGCGGACGAGCTCGACCCCGGAGAACGCTTCATATTTCTGGAACCGAATTTCTTCTTCCGATAAATCAAAATAGTCGTCCGTTTTCGCCCGGACGTGGCGGCTGGCGGCGATCATAAAGCCGAACGTCCCCGCCGCCGGGTCGTGGCAGCGCTCGCCGGGCTTCGGGTCAACGAGTTCGACGATGACGTCAATCAGCACGCGGGGGGTGAAATATTGCCCCGCGCCTGATTTCAATTCGCTCGCGTTTTTCTCGAGCAGCCCTTCGTACAAGGCGCCGAGCCCTTCTTCTTTCGCGTTGTACCAGTCAAGCGCGTCGATGGTGCGGATGATTTTTTCCAAGTTTTTCGGCTCACGGATGTTGGACGTCGCTTCGGTGTAAATTTGCCTTAACAGTTCGTTCTCTTCCTGCCCAAGCGCCATGAGCAGCTGTTGGTAATACGTTTTCAGCTCGATTCCATCCTTTTTGGCGAGCACGTCCCAACGGTATGGCTCGGGGATGATGTATTCTTGCCCGGTTTCTTTCATCATTTTCAAAAACAGCAAATACGTCAGCTCGGTGACATATTGGTGGTACGTGATGCCGTCGTCGCGCAAGACGTTGCACAAGTTCCACAGCTTTTGGACAATTTCTCGGTTGTTCATCTCTAGGCTTGCTCCTTCTTGGCGTAGTTGTACAAGTTTTCATTAATTTCGCGCACGATTTGCGGCAATTGACCGCCGAAAATATTGTTCAGCTGCTTAAAGCCGCCGTGGCTTTTAAACGGTTCGTAGTCAAACGCTTTTTCCGGGTCGGGATGGAGGACGTATTCTTGCAGCAGCTGTTTTTCGATCCGCTCAAGCCATTTCTTTTGCAGCGGCGGCCATGGTTTCATCCGGTAAATGGCGTTCATGGCGCGGCGAATTCGTTCTTCATGACTGATGAGCGGGTCGCCGAGCGCCTGTTGGCGGATGAAGGCGATAATGTCAGCGGCGATGTCCTCATTTTTCGCCTCCCGCCATGCCGCCTGCAGTTTTTTCTCGGAAAAGCCTCTTCGGTCAAGTTCCAATCGCAGTTGTTTCAACTCTTCCCTCGTCAGTTCGGACGGCCGCTGGCAGACAATCATCAGCGCCGGGATTTTATTCATGTTCGTGCGGATAAATTCACCGAACGCCTCTAAATAGTCGTCCGGTTTTTCCGCATTGCCGTAGCCTCGTTTGACGCCAAGCAGCTTGTCTTCATGGTGGGAAATGTATTGCTTGCGCTCGCGGTACCGGTTTTCGTCCAAATAGCGGAACATCGATTTATATTCTTTCAGCCCGTCTTTCAGTTCATCAGACGGCAGCGATTTCAGCCAGTCGATGAATTCATCGACCGTTTTTCCGCCGGAAAGCACGCGGAAATCTTCGTGTTGCCTGTCGGACCACGTCCGCTTTTTCCGTTGCATCTTCGCAATGATTTGTTCTTTTTGGTATTCCAGATGGGCGGTCTGTTCAAGCTGTTCGAGTTCATCGAACAGCTCCGTCAGCGTCGCCTGCGGACGGGCGACGATCGGTTTCATGCTTGTATACGGCTTTAACGTTTCGTAAATGCCGACGGCGTCAAAGATGTTGAAATGGTCTTTCCCAATCTCATCGCACCGCCTTGTCGCCCGGCCGAGCATTTGTTCATACAAAATGCGCGAGCGAACGCGGCGCAAAAAGACGAGGTTCGTAATCGCCGGCACATCGACCCCTGTCGTTAACAAATCGACCGTCACCGCGATTGTCGGGTATTTTTCGTTTTTAAACCTGCGGATCGCTCCTGACGGGTCTTTGATCGATCCGGTGATTTTCATGACCGCATTGTCATCGAACTCTCCGTATACGCGCGCAAATTCTTCTTTCAGCAGTCGGACGACGAGATCAGCGTGATCGTCCGTCGCGGCAAAAATGAGCGTCTTCCCTTCATCATCCGGAGCGATATAGTTGACGAGCTCGCGAATGATGACGCGGTTAAAGCTTTCCGTTACGACTTTCGTGTTAAAGTGCGAAACATCAATGTTCAGTTCATCCTCCAAATACTCTTGCGACACCGTATGGGATACGGCGTCGTAGACATCAACCGTCTCTCCTTTCGCCCACGTAATCCCTTCCCGTTTCAGCACCGTATCAAACTGATACGGCGGCTCATGGTCGACCAAATACCCGTCGATGACCGCCTCGCGATACGAATACGTAAACACGGGCGGGCCGAAAATGTCCGTCGTATGCAAGGCGGGCGTCGCGGTCAAACCGATGCGGACGGCATCGAAGTAATCGAGCACTTGCCGATACTTGCTTACATAATCGCGATGGTCTTTAAACTCCAGCTCGATTTCGTTCATTTCTTTATCCAACGTATAGCCGCGGTGGGCTTCGTCGACGATGATGCAGTCATACTGGTCAATCGGCGGAACGTCTTCGGGACGGTCGTTGTAAAAAATGCGCTTCAACATTCCTTGAACGGTGGCGATATGCACTTTCGTCTCCGGATCGGGCTTTTGGTCGTACAGCGACTGCAAACCGTAAATCTCGGCAAACGTCTGAAAGTGCTCCATTCGGCTTTCTTTAAACGCCGCTTCCGCTTGTTCGGCGAGCGCTTTTCGATCAACGAGAAACAAAATGCGCCGAAACCGTTTCGCTTTGAGCAAGCGGTAAATCAAGCCGATCGCCATGCGCGTTTTTCCCGTTCCCGTCGCCATGGCGACAAGCACGCTCCGGCGCTTGTCTTCAAGCGCCCGCTCAACAGCCTGAATCGCCCGCACTTGGTACGGCCGCAGTTTCAAATAATCAAACGTTTCATCACGCAGCCGCTGTTCGGATCGTTCAATGTCTTGTTCCAGCAGCTGTTTCAACCCGTCCGGCGTATACCAGCCTTGCAGCGGGCGCGGATGGTTCGTCGATTTCCGGGCGTCCAAAAACCAAATGCCGGACTTTTGTTCAAGCTGTTTCACGTACGGACGGCCGTTGGTGGCGAACAAAAATGGAACGAAATACTCCCCCCACGGCTCGTGAATCACTTCTTGCCCATGGCGCACAACGAGACGGGCGTATTGTTTTGCCTGTTCGATATCGGCGGGGATGTCTTTGCTTGCGCGTTTCGCTTCAATGAGGCCGACCAGCTCCAAGCCGATAAAAAGAGCATAATCGGCAACCCCGTGCCGAAGCGGCCATTCGGCAATCGCCAAATTCCGCCCCTTCTCTGGCCGCGCGCCTTTGGCAAAGCGCAGTTTTTCCGAATCAGCCTCCCAGCCAGCCGCCCGCAGCTGTTCATCGATGATGAGGCGCGTCTCTGCCTCAGTCAGTTCGAAATTCGCCACCGCCCGCCGCGAATAGTCACGCCGCTTTTGTTTTTCCTCGGCACTCGTATACAGCCCCGTCTCGCGGATGTGCGAAAGCTCCGCTTCCAAGTCGGCAAGCCGCTGTTTATACGATTCGATGAGCCGATTCAGTTCATCCGTCGATTCAGATGATGGCGGCAGCGGCTCTCGATACTGGGGAGCTTCGAACGACCAGTCACCGTACACTTCCATAAACCATACAGCTAGGCGAAACGCCATGTGCAATAGCGTCTTTGCCTCATGCACGTCCCCATAATGGGGATCATGCACCGCTTGATTGCCTTTTAAGCGGATCATCGTGAAGATGTCATATATCTCTTTTGGGATGATTTGTTCATACAGCAGCACCTTGAGGCGGTCTTGCTGATCGGTGCCGCGCTCTTCGCGAATGCCTTCGAGCGCCAATATGTATTTCGTCATCGCCTCGGCCAACTTTCGCAGCTCGCTGATCGCCACGTTTGGGTTTTGATGCACATGCCGCTCGGCCGTCTCCCCTACTCGGGCAAGCACATCCCATTTTCCTTCTAGAAATTGAAAGTTATGCGCCATGTCCATCCCTCATCTTTGTCTCTTTTGCAACTTTCTTCTTTTGCCATTATCATATCATGAAAAAAAGCCCGCTGAAAACGGGCTGTTTGTGTTCCCAGACAGGACCATAAAAAAGCGAACAAGGGCGGTTGCTGTCCTCAGTGTCATTGCTGATGTGAGAATCAACTCGCGATGGCAAGGAAAGAGCAGCGCCAATGAAACATCTTTTAACCAATTCGAAATCTTTGATTGCTCATGATTTCATCAATCATCTCATCTATGTCATCCTTACGTTTCCCGCTAGTATCCAAAAGATGCTTTCGATCGAATCCTGATGCATGGAACTCATTCAGCAAAATGAGGCAGCGTTCCCCCATTTGTTGCTCGGGGGCCCTCATCTCATCCCTTTGCCTTAACGTTTTCCCATCTGCCCACAAAACAACATACATAACCGTTACGTTTAAATCCTTTACATTTTCATACAACCATATCGCTTCTTGGGGAAAGGCAATATAATCCACTACCACATCATTGCCGTATTTTACAAAATTTCTTGCAAGACTTAGAATATTATCCCAAATTAGTGAAAGCTCTTCTTTACTTTCCCACGGTTTTTTCCGTCCATTGATATGCATATGGCTGATGTCATCGCCGGAAATATACGCACTACGCTCCAACTTGTTCGCCAATGCTGTTGAAATTGTTGATTTGCCAACTCCAGCGGGGCCTGATATGACATAGACTGTTCTTGTTTGATGATTTTTCATATGCATCCCTTTTTACCTGCTCAATATAGTTTTATTACCCGTGGTAATAAAAACGACAACATAAACCTGAATCCGTGATAAAGACGCGTTCAAAGCTGCCAAGAAAACTGGATCAATCAACAAAATATTGCACTCGGGGTTTTTCACCTAATAGGTGAACATTCGAAATGGAGTCGAAGTCTCGGCACGATTGGGCTTCCCAGCATTTTGGATACACTTCTGTCACAGATTCGGGATAAACAAAAAATCCCTTGAAGCCTTCTAGCTCAAGGGATTTCACTCGATGATTCCGACTGGGCTCGAACCAGCGACCTCCACCCTGTCAAGGTGGCGCTCTCCCAGCTGAGCTACGGAATCATATTTTGTTGTTCGCTATCGAACACATTTCTAATTATATAGACGAGCATACAGGTTGTCAACAACTTTTTTTAAAAAAATCGCTATTCATGATGAAAAAAGGAAAGGTGCCTTCCCCGAAAGGAATAATGCGTGTTGGAACGGTTCGACATCGTATTTTTTCTACATTCTGATTGTTCTATCAAACGAGAATTTGCTTGCAAAGGCTGGGGGAATTGATGAAAAACGCACGCCGCTTCCGGTGCCGCTCAAAATGAAACTGCAGCTGACGGTCTTGTTCAGCAGTACATTTCCTGTTTTATTGTTCAGCTTAGCGATGGAAATCAAATGGTCGCTCGCCGGACCGAGTGCATCCCATTGGTCGTATTGGCCCTGGGCAGCCGTGATTTTGCTGTTTTCGATCGCGTTTTCCGTTTTCTTGACTCGCTTGTTGGTCGATGAGATCCATGAGCCGGTCAGTGTGCTGTTAAGTCATATGAAACGGGCGGAAAACGAAACGTATAAACCCGTCGCCCACAATGTGTATACCGATGAATTTGCCTATTTACTTCGCGGATTTAATCATATGATCGACGCTGTGCATCGACGCGACCGAACGAACAAAGAACTGCTCAACCGTTTCATCACTGTCCTGACAGCGGCGCTTGACGCCCGCGATCCTTATACAGCTGGGCACTCGCTGCGCGTGGCCCGTTACGCACTCGCGATTGTGGAAAAGCTTTCCCTTCCGAATGAACAGCTTGATGCCTTGTATCGTTCCGCTCTACTGCATGATATCGGAAAGATCGGCGTTCCCGATGCCATTTTGCTTAAAGTGGGAAAGCTAAGCGATGATGAATTTGCCCGGATCAAAAAACACCCCGCCCTTGGAGAAGCCATTTTGCGCGAGATTAGGCCGATCGAAGCGATTGAGCCGCTGTTAGCCGGCATCCGCTCCCATCACGAACGCATCGATGGGAAAGGATATCCAGACGGTTTAACAGGCGACGAGATTCCGTTGTTTGGCAAAATCATCGCCGTGGCCGATGCATTTGACGCCATGACTTCCGATCGTCCGTACCGTAAAGGGATGGATATTCATCAAGCGGCAGACATCTTGAGAAAAGGAAAGGGAACGCAGTGGGACAGCGAACTCGTCGATCTCTTTTTGAAGCACTTAAAAGAGGAGCGGCTGTTGTCAACCTCAGCGGCATCTTGACCCGCCCGCCAAGCTGTGAAGGCTTGGCGGGCTGATGGCTATGGCGTTGAAACTGACGGCCGCTCTTTCACAAACGACAGCGCCTGCTCAAAATCGGCGATCAAATCGTTGACATCCTCAAGTCCGACGCTCAGCCGCAGCAAGCCGTCGGTAATGCCGCGCCGGAGCCTCTCTTCTTTTGGCATCGCCGCATGCGACATTTTCGCTGGGTGCGATAAAATTGACTCGACAGCCCCAAGGCTGACGGCGAACACGGGCAGGCGGACGTTTCGGACGAACGTCCGAGCCGCTTCTTCATCGGCTAAACGGAACGACAGCACAGCGCCAAACCCGGCCGCCTGATGGCGCTGGATGTCATGGCCTGGGTGGTGCGAAAGCCCCGGATAATACACATCTTCCACTTTCGGATGGCGCGCCAAATACTCAGCGATGACCAGGGCGGATTCGGACGACTGCTTCAGCCGAACGTGGAGCGTTTTTAATCCCCGCAGCACAAGCCACGCATCTTGGACGCCAAGGACAGCGCCAAATGCGTTTTGCAGTTTGTACAGCTCTTTTCCCAACTCTTCATCTTTCACCACGGCCAATCCGGCGACGACGTCGCTATGGCCGGCTAAAAATTTCGTGGCGCTGTGAAGGACGACATCGACGCCAAGGTCAAGTGGCCGCTGCAACGCCGGCGTCATGAACGTATTATCCAAGAATGTCAAACAGCCATGCGCCTTCGCCAGCTTGACGACGCCTTGAATGTCGGTCACTTTTAACAGCGGATTGGACGGCGTTTCCATATAAATGACTTTCGTGTTCGGCCGGATGTTTTCCGCCACTGCGTTTAAATCGGTCATATCGACAAACGTATATTCAATGCCAAAGCGGCCGAGCACCTCCGTAATCATCCGGTACGTGCCGCCGTAGACGTCTTCGGTCACGAGGACGTGGTCGCCTCGGGACAAGAGCAAAAACGCCGTCGAAATGGCCGCCATGCCAGAAGCGAAGGCAAACCCGCGCGTTCCGCCTTCTAACGCCGCAATCGTTTCCTCAAGCGCCTCGCGCGTCGGGTTGCCGGAGCGGCTGTAGTCGTATTTGCCGAACGTGTCGAAATCGAACTGATGGAACGTGGAGGCGTGCTGGATCGGCACGCTCACCGCTCCCGTGTGGCGATCGACTTTCCATTCATTATGGAGCAGTTTCGTTGAAAACGACCATTCCCGTTCCATCGCTTACACCTCTTTCATGTTTTTCAATGCCTGCGCCAAGTCGGCGATCAAATCGTCAACGTGCTCAATGCCGACCGAGAAACGGAGCAGTCGGTTGCAGACGCCGTTTTGGATGCGGATTTCTTCCGGAATGTCGGCGTGCGTCTGCGTCGCCGGGTACGTGATGAAGCTTTCGACTCCGCCTAAGCTTTCCGCGAATGTAATGAGGCGCAAGCTTTTTAAAAACCCGTTCACCCACTTTTCATCGGCAATCCGGAACGACAGCATCCCGCCTCTCCCTGGATACAGCACATCAGTGACATCTTCATGTTCGCGCAAAAAGGCGCTCACTCGCTTCGCATTTTCTTCATGCTGGCGCATCCTTAACGCCAACGTTTTCATCCCGCGAATCAACAGCCATGAATCAAACGGCGACAACACCGCGCCGATGGCGTTCTGGTACTCGGCCAGGCGTTGACAGAGCTCCTCGCCCTTGGCGACGACAAGGCCAGCCAACACGTCGTTATGGCCGCCTAAATATTTCGTCGCGCTGTGGATGACAATATCGGCGCCTTGTTCGATCGGGCGTTGAAGCACCGGTGTATAAAACGTGTTGTCAACAATCAACAAAAGCCCATGCCGTTTGGCGAGCTTGGCGACCGCCGAAATATCCGCCTCCTGCATCAATGGGTTCGTCGGCGTTTCCAAAAAGATGGCTTTCGTTTTTTCCGTGATTTTTTCTTCCACAGCATCAAGATCGGCAAAATCGACGTAATGAAAGCCGAGACCGTACTTGCGCCAGCCGCGCTCAAACAGGCGGTACGTCCCGCCGTAAAGGTCGGCCGATACGAGAAACTCGTCTCCGCTCTCAAACAAGGCGAGCACTGTCTGAATGGCGGCCATGCCGGAGCTGAACGCATAGCCTTGGTCGCCGCCTTCCAGTCTCGCGATCGCTTCTTCGACGATTTTGCGCGTGGGGTTGCCGGTGCGGATGTAGTCAAACCCAGTCGACTCTCCGATGCCGGCATGGCGGTAGGCGGTGGAAAAATAAACCGGCGGGTTGACCGTCCCCGTCACCGTTTCGCTCCGGTTGCCAATTTGCGCTAACAACGTCTCCAGTTTCTCCATCTCATCTCTCTCCTTCTGCTGAAAATTCCATCATGGATCAACGGCCGACCACTTAATGCCCAACGAAGCACCACTGTCCGTTGGGCAGCGGCCAAGCGCCTTCGTCCGAAACCGCCTCGCGGTTGATGGAAGCGGCCGCTTGAGTAAATAAAAAAAGTCTTCTAAGAAGAAGACTTTTCCATACGCACATGGTCATGCTTCTTCTTATCTGCCGAATTGAATGCTCAATTCGCTGGATTTAGCACCTGGCCGCCGGGCGGCTGGTTGCTGAAGCTTCATTGGGCCAGTTCCCTCCGCTTCTCTTGATAAGAATGGGACGCGTATTCAATTTTTTTAAATTTAATAAAAATGTAACGCATTCCCCACGTTTTTGCAAGCCATTTTTTTGTCAGCGGTGCGATTCGGCAAATTCGCGAAAAATTCGAGCCCTTCATTAACATCTTTGGGCGCAAATATGTTACAATAACAGATGAACTTACGCTTTCATGGAGGATGGTCATGGCGACAGCAACAGGAACGATGCGCGACTGCAAGTTGTACAGCGGAGAGCTGCAAGAAGAAATCGAACTGCTCATCTACTTGCCAAGCAATTTTTCGCCGCTTTACAAATATTCTTTATTAATCGCGCAAGACGGCAAAGATTATTTTATGTATGGAAAAATGAAAACCGTCATCGAAACGCTGATGGCAGAAGGAACAATCGACCGGACGATCGTCGTCGGCATCCCGTATCGGAACGTCAACGACCGCTACGAGAAATACCACCCGGAAGGACGAAAGCACGAAGCATACCTTCGTTTTTTAGCCCATGAGCTCGTCCCGTTTTTGGACCGCGAACTGCCGACATACCAAATGGGCAAAGGCCGGGCGCTGATCGGCGATTCGCTCGGCGGAACGGTGTCGCTTCTAGCCGGGTTGTTGTATCCGCATACATTTGGGAAAATCGCCATGCAGTCCCCCTATATCGATGACTCGGTATTGGCGCGCATCCGCTCATTCCGCGATCCATCGCTCCTTTCGCTTTACCATTCTGTTGGCACAGAGGAAACAGCGGTGAAAACGACGGATGGCCATGTGCGCGATTTTATCACCCCGAATCGAATGGCGCGGGACTTGTTTATGGAAAAACGGTTTGCTTATACGTACCATGAGTTCGAAGGCGGCCATGCGTGGACGTATTGGCAGCCGGATGTACCCCGGGCCGTAGCCGCTGTTTTATCATTATAGGACAAAACGGAGCAACTTCAAAGATGTCGAAGCCGCCGCATCCATTCCGTGCGTTTCCTGTGCATGGAAAAAGAACTGGTTCAAGGAGGGAAAACAAAATGAAGTACGGCATTGTGATCTTTCCGCCAAAACGGATTCAGGACTTCGCCAACTCGTACCGGAAACGGTACGACAGCCATTACGCCCTCATCCCGCCGCATATTACGCTGAAATACCCATTTGAAGCGGATGAGGAGCAAATAAAAAAAATGGCGAAAGAGTTGCGCCGCATTGCGGCGGAAACACCTCCCATTCCGATCAAAGTGACGAAATTCAGCTCGTTTTACCCGACAAGCAACATCATTTATTTGAAGGTGGAACCAAACGACGTGCTCGAGCGCCTTCATGAACAACTGCACAGCGGCTTGTTCGCCGGAAAGCCGGAGTTTGTGTTCGTGCCTCACATTACGATCGGCCGCGATTTGCCGGGCGCAGAATATGCGGACGTCTACAGCCAGCTGAAGCTGCAAGATGTGCACTTCGAGGAGACCGTCGACCGCTTCCATCTTCTCTATCAGCTGGAAAACGGCTCGTGGACCGTCTATGAAACGTTTATCGTCGGAGGAAAGGAAACGGTCTGAGATGAACATTGCGATTGGCACAACGCAAGATCGCGCTTTGTACGAAGACGCCTTGCGCGTCCGCCGGCTCGTATTCATTGAGGAGCAAAACGTGCCGGAAGACGAGGAAATCGACGCATTCGAGGACGACTCGTTCCACCTCGTCCTGTATGATGGCCAAACACCGGTGGGTGCTGGGCGACTCCGTTTCATTGACGAAGGCGTCGGCAAAATCGAGCGCATTTGCGTCCTGCCGTCCTACCGCGGCCGCGGCGCCGGACGGATGGTGATGGAAGCGATCGAACAGCTGGCGAAAACAAAAGGGGCGAAAACGGCGAAACTGAACGCCCAGACGCACGCAGAACCGTTTTACCAAAAGCTCGGCTATACGACCGTCTCCGGCGTCTTTATGGACGCCGGCATCCCACATGTCACGATGGTGAAATCGCTCGAATGATGGCCATAGAACAGCCTCGTCTACACTGATCCAAGGCTTGGGATCATCGAACATCGTTTCGCTCTCCTGAGCCAAGCAGAGCAAAAGGGAGCTGTGCGCACGCAAGCTCCCTTTTGCTTACTTTTTGTTGTTCAGCATATTGGCGATCGTATTGAAATCAATTTGCTTGCCGTTATGGACGATCGCCTTGACGATTTGATCCTCAAGTTCTTTTGGCACTTTCCGGTTGGCAATTTGCGCCACCCGCTTCACCACTTGGCGCACCGTTTTTTCATCGCTGAAATTGGCGTTTTGCAGCGAGTTGGCGAGCTCAAAAACGTCTTTCATATTGACACCTGTTTTCTTTTCGATGTTTTTAAAAAATTGCTGATCCATCGTTCCGCCTCCTTCTCCCTGCTATATCGTATGATGCTCCCGCCTCGGCGTGCATCAAATTAGGGAAAGAAAAATACGAGCCGCTCCGTGGCGCCGAAACGGCCCGTACCCCTTTCGCTTTTTCCGTTAGGCGACAAATGCCGCGCCGACAATAATCAACAAAATGAACAACACGACAATCAGCACAAAGCCACCGCCATAGCCACCGCCATAGCCGTAGCCGTAAGGATAACCATAACCGCAGAAGCCCATCATAATGTGCACCTCCTTCTCCGTTTACTGTATCGTATTCACCGGCTTAGCGGGGCGTATGGGCGCAAAGGCCATTTTGTCATCCAAATCGGCGGAACAGCTCGGCAAATTCCCGCTCCTTTTTCGCAAACCATTGCTCGATGTAGTCTAAGTTGCCTTGCACACTTTTTAAAAATCCATTGTTCAATTTTTCGATTTCTTGCAACTGTTTGTTAAAGTCCTTTCCCCATTGTTCAAACAGGCGGATGAACGTTTCATGCCCTTCTTTGCGTGACGCAACCCAACCTTCGAGCGCCTTTTCCAGTTCTTTGCTCACACTTTCCCCCCCTTTCTTACTGTTGTATGCAAAAACGACTGCCCGAGGTGAAGGCATCCCCGTTCTTTTTTTGCCTTGCCATATGATAAAGTAAAGATGAACGTCAACATGAAAGGGAGGAAACGAATGTGAAACGCATTGAAACAGTGGAGCAATTCGAGGCGGTCATTTCCGGTGATAAACCAACGATCATCAAGTTTTACACAACTTGGTGTCCGGACTGCGTGCGCCTCAATATGTTCATCGATGACATCGTTCGCGACTATAGACAATATGATTGGTTTGAAATCGACCGTGACCAGTTTCCGGAACTTGGCGAGAAATACCAG
The DNA here is from genome assembly GCF_052906625.1 of Geobacillus sp. CCR. Lineage (NCBI taxonomy): Bacteria > Bacillati > Bacillota > Bacilli > Caryophanales > Anoxybacillaceae > Geobacillus > Geobacillus sp. CCR. The sequence continues at coordinate 83,473 of NZ_JBREBQ010000005.1, forward strand.
GTACTTGGCATCCCGAGCCTGCTTGTCTTCCGCAACGGAAAAAAAATTGCTCATCTGCACAGCGCTGACGCCAAAACGCCGGAAGAGGTGCGCGCCTTTTTGCAGTCCCTGCCGGAGTAAGACGGGGCGGCATCCTTGCCTCGCCAGAGAAGAAGGGCAACAAAAAGAGGCTGTCCGAGAAGGAAGCTTTCCTTCTCGGACAGCCATGCGAATGAACAGACAGCTCCTTATGGATCGCCGATTGTGGAAACGGAAGCCGTCAATATTCAATTTCGTCGTAGTCTTTCGGCTGGCGCGTCAGCTGCGGGCTGTCAAACATCAATTCAATCGAAATTTCCTCATCGGTCGTCCGCGTCCGCTCGGAGCGGTCGTTTGGTTTCAATTGGACTTGAATTTCCTCATCCGTCGTTTTTATCCGTTTGTCTTCCATCGTCTTTTCCTCCTGTGTCATCAGTTTCGCAAGAGCGGTTCGACTTTTTGCACAAGCTCTGCCATTTTTGCGGCGTTTCGTTCATACAGCGCCTTCGCCTCTTCGGAATTCGTCTGCAACGCATACAGCTCCAGATCAGCCTGCACTTTTTTCATCGCGGCCAAGAGCAGCTTTTTCTCCTGCGGCTCGGCAATTTGGATCTTATCATCGTACAAATCGATCGTCAGCTGTCCGTATGAATCGACTTGGGCGAGAAACACATTTTCAATCGCCACTCCTTGTTTGTCAAGCTGTTCCTTCAGCCAGCCGCGGCCAAGCCCCATCGTAGCGAGTGGCTCATCCAAAATCATGCCGTCCATAATGACCGTTTGCGGCTCTTTTTCCCGCGGTGGGTTTGGGAACACATCTCCGACGGTGAGCGGCTGCTTTTCCCGCTTCAGCAACACGTTCAAGTCGCCGTTTGGCTCAAGCACCGCAAACTCGACGTCGGCGACGCGGAACACATCTTTTTTGCGCAGCTGTTCGAGCAGCTCGTCAACCGTATATTTCTCCCGTTTCAAGTTTTCCTCTAAAATTTTGCCGTTTTTAATAAAAACCGTGGAATTGCCCTCGACAAAATCGCGAAATTTCTTGTTGCGCAGCGAGAGACGAGCGACAGCCACTGGAAACAGCGACCAAATCAAAATGCTGGTGATGCCTTCTTGCAACGAAATTCCTAAATCGACCGACATCGTTCCAGCGATATCGCCGACGGTAATGCCGACGATGTATTCAAAAAACGACAATTTTGATAATTGCTTTTTGCCGAGAATGCGGGTGATCACAAACAACCCGATTAAAATGCAAATCGAACGAATGGCGGTTTCTAACCATATAGGCATCGATCATGCTCCTTACTTTCCGTGGTATTGCGGCTCTTCGAACTCGAGCCGGCCGATCCGGTCTTTGATGTCCGCGATGATCTCCTCTGTCGCAAGCATCGCTTCATGAAACGTCCGTTGCGCCGTTTCATCCTGGGAAGTGAGCGCCAGCTGTTGCAGCCCAGCGTGAATGCCTTTTAAGCTCGCCAACGTTTGTTTCACCTGCGAAGCAACGGTCATGGAAGATCCCTCCTATCCTTTCGGGCGGAACAAGAGCGCCCCGATAAACCCAAAGACGATCGCCGCGGAGATGCCGGCGCTCGTCACTTCAAACATGCCGGTCAATACGCCGATAATGCCGTGTTTTTCCGCCTCTTGCATCGCGCCGTGAACGAGCGCGTTTCCAAAGCTCGTAATCGGAATCGTCGCCCCGGCGCCGGCAAAATCAATGAGTGGCTCATACAAACCGAATCCATCCAAAATCGCCCCGACGACGACGAGAATCGTCAACGTATGCGCAGGTGTCAGTTTAAACACATCCATCAAAATTTGCCCGATCACGCAAATCAGCCCGCCGACGACAAACGCCCAAAAAAACATAGCCAACACGCTACGCCTCACCTCCATACTCGATCGCCACCGCGTGGGCGATGCATGGAATCGTCTCGTTTTGCTGGAACGATAGCGGCGACAATAGCGCTCCTGTCGCGACTGCCAAAATGCGCTTCAGCTCGCCGCGCCGCATCCGTTTGATGAGATGCCCGTAAACGACAACGGCGGAACAAGCCGCCCCACTTGCGCCGGACAAAACCGGCTGCCCATCGCGGTAAATGAGCAGTCCGCAATCTTGGTAGCGCTCTTCATCGATGTCAATGCCGTGCTGACGCAGCAAGTCAAGGGAGACTTGGCGTCCGATTCGCCCTAGATCGCCGGTGACGATCAAATCGTAATACGATGCATCGATTTGCATGTCGCGCAAATGCGCCTCAATCGTATCGACCGCCGCCGGCGCCATCGCCCCGCCCATGTTGAACGGATCGGCGATCCCCATATCCACAACGCGGCCGATCGTCGCTGCCGTCACGCGCGGCCCGTCCCCTTTCGGGCTGACGATCGCCACGCCAGCTCCCGTTACCGTCCACTGCGCTGTCGGCGGCTTTTGCCCGCCGTATTCGGTTGGATAGCGGAACTGCTTTTCGACAGCGGTGTTATGGCTTGACGCACCGGTTAAGATATAGTCTGCCCCGCCATAGTTGGCAATAAAAGCGCTGAGCGCAAGCCCTTCCATGGAGGTTGAGCAGGCGCCAAAAATGCCAAGGTGCGGCATGCCGAGCGTTCGGGCGGCAAAACTTGTCGGCGTCATCTGGTTGATCAAATCGCCGGCGATGAGAAACTGCACGTTTTCCTTCTCTAACCCGGCCTTTTCCATCGCCTGAAACGCCGCCTCCTCAAGCAACACGCGGTGCGCCTTCTCATACGATTCCTCGCCAAGCCATAAATCTTCATGCAAAAGATCGAAATCATCAGCGAGGCGGCCGTTCGCTTCAAACGGCCCGCCGACGGCAGCGGTCGCGATAATCGCCGGCTTGTTGGCAAACACCCATGTTCGGTGCCCTTTCAGCATTACAATCCCCCCCACTGGGTCGCAATCGTTTTGACAAGGGCGATAACAAAGGCGGCAAACGTACCGAACAAGATGACCGATCCGGCGAGCTTGAACATGTTCGAGCCGACGCCTAACACAAATCCTTCCGTCCGGTGCTCAATCGCCGCCGAGATGACGGCGTTGCCAAACCCTGTCACCGGCACGGCGCTTCCCGCCCCAGCGAATTGGGCGATCCGGTCATAAACGCCAAGCCCAGTTAAAATCATCGACAAAAAGACCATCGTCGCCACCGTCGGATTGCCTGCCGTTTGCTCGGTAAAGTCAAAAAAATACATGTAAAAATAAGAGATCGCCTGTCCAATCACGCAAATGATTCCGCCAACGAGAAACGCGCAAACACAGTTGCGAACGATAGGGCGCTTCGTTTCCCGCTCTTTTTCGAATAAATGATATTCCTGCTGAACCGGGGTCAGCTTTTTCCGTTTTTCATTCGCCATAATGACACCTCTTATGTTTGCTCTTTGCTTAGCTTTTCAATGCGCCTGATTTCCCGATTGACTTTTCGTTCATCCCAGCGTCGATTGTCCATGTTAGCTTTTAATTCCTTCGTCTTCCAAAAAATTTTCAAATCGCTCGAGGAAACAACGTCATAGCCAGGAAACAGGTCGCGCAGTTTTTGGTCAATGTCTTTCTCAATTTGTTTTCGACTCCACCGCTTCATATGGGGAATTTGATAAGCAATGAGCAACCGATCCCCGCTGTTGACCGCCACCACGTCCCGAACATCGTCGCGCCCGCGCAAATAGCTGGCCGCCCGCTCGGCCGGACCTTGGTTCAGCTCCGCATGTTTCGCCGTCCCGGACGTTTGGGTTCTCAGCAGGTTTGCCCCTTGCAGCGATTGCTTTTGTTCCGTTTCTTCTTTGGCGCAGCCGCCGACCGCGATCATCGCAACGACGGCCGCCAACCACCATTTTTTCATCTTCATCAACCCATTCGTTTTTATGTATTTCCGCCAAGTCGGGAAAGGTTGGCGTGCTGTGCCAACCTTTCCGCCTGAACCATCCCATTCGCTTCTGCGAAGGTTATTGTTGTTTATATTGTGGCTCTTCGTTTTGAATTTCTTGCATGCGCGAGTTCACCAAATCAATGACCGCCTGCGTTTGTTGGGCAGCTTGTTGGTAAAGCTGTTTCGCGGCTTGGTTTTCGGTTTGCAAAGCAAACGTTTCGAAGCTCGCTTGAGCCGATTTTAACCCCGCCAATGTTTGTTTCACTTGTGTTGCAACCGTCATGATTCATGTCCTCCTTATATGGTGTAAGATTGGTGGTGACAATGTTTAGAATGGTTTTTCGCCGCCAAATTATAATTGTCATTTTCTGCAAAACGTTCTCCCGCCTTTCCAGCCTTTCCGGGCACGAAAAGGGCGCCTTCTGCAGGCGCCCATACGGTTTACGACTTGTTATCAACTTTATCGGAATAACCGCGGCCGAGCGACGGGTTGTTTAAAATACCGGCCATCACCAAAATGCTTAAGAAGGCATGGTACAGTTGTTCATATTTGCCAAGATCAATGTCGACGCCGAATGTCTCAAGCGCAATCACGGCAAACGATCCGATTGCCAGCCAAAGCCCGTAATTTTTAAAACGCTCCACCGTTTGCGTCCCCCATTTGCTTTATGGCTAGATCCACGAGAACGGTCTCCGTTCTCCTTCGTTTCGATCATGGCCTCCTTCACCATGTTCTTCCTTATCCCGGTCCCGCACATCTTCAACGGCTTCCATTTCCGTATCATCGCGGTGCGGGAACAACCATGGATCGCGGATGCGGCCGCGCGGCATAATGACGATGTCATCGGCATGAATGATCAATTTATCGACATGAATCACTTTCGCTTTTTTCCGATCCGACATGCCCTTCCCCCCTTCCTTTCGCCTAGTTGCACTGTTAGACTATGCAAGGAGGCGAAGCGAAGTATAGGCATCTCTCACAGATTTCCGTTATTTCTTCTTGATGACGGCTGGCCGACCGCATCCGCATCCGCATCCGCTCGGACGCCGCACAGGCTGCGTTGTCGAAGAAAGCACCCTTGTCACCGGTTTCGACGGAGTAGGCTTCTTCATTCCTCATCCCTCCATCCCGAAAAAGTGTAGCCCTCGCCGATCAACCAATTTATGTTCAAGTCCATTTCCGTACGATTCGTCTCTAATCGAAACGGCATAAAAACAAACAATGTCTAACGGCGAGAGAAAAAGCGAGCGGCTACTGCTATTGTATGGCTTGGCGAGCCAAGGGTGCCTCTCATTTTTCGTTTCGCTCCGGGTGTGGCATGATGGCATTTTCTTGCCTCAGTGTGCGGAAAAACCAGCTGTCCGGCCGTTCGTCCTCATCTGCCTTGCCCGTTTTTTCGCTCCATGGCGATTGCAGCAGCTGGCGGCGAAGCTCGTCATTTTCCTTCGCCAGCTGTTTGAGCTGCTCGTAGCGCTTGGCGCTTTGGTAAGCCAGTTCCTTTAACACAATGTTTTCGGCTTCCACCTCTTTCAGCCGGCGCTCCAGTTCAGCCATTCGCTCAGCAAGCCGCTGTTCACCTGTCCCCCTTCTCTCTTCATTCATCGCCCCATGTTTGTCTTTCATCATTCGACATCTCCTCCTTTGATTCATCGTTGTCTGCACCCACCAGCAAAAAATCCGCATCTGTCCCAACACATTTACCTAAGCCGTTCCATAGTATACAGTAGTCCCAAACCACCAGGCGTTGGGGAACAACTGAACGATAGGAGGAACGAAGAAAATGGGTCATCATCACCGTCGCGATACAGAAAGAGTATGCATCAGAACGCGCAAAATTTACGACTGGGTGACGCGCCAAGTCGATGTGCCATTGCGAAGCTTCAGCGGCGAGGATTTGGAAGCGATTTTCCCGATGGACCACTGCCAGCGGGAAGGAACGATTTGCGATTTTTTGGGAGCGCAACATACAAACCCGCAACACTTGACGATCCGTTGCTTCCTGACAGACGCCGACGGAAACCCGATCGACTCGGTCGTTGACCAGGACGCATTGATTTGCCAGGAAATTACGCAGCCAAACGGCCGGCAGTCCGTAAACGTCACCCTTCCTTCTGGGGAAACGGTGACGCTGCAAAAAGTCAAAGCGCTCATCAAAGGGCATGTCGTCGTGCAAATTGTCAGCCCAGCCGGCACGGTCATTTGCCAATCGAAACCAATTCCGTTCGCTACAGCACAAACGTTCATCTTGTGCGCCCCAGAAGGCACGCAGCTCAACTGCCATATTTCGTTCTTCGAATGCGACACGAGCCTAGTCTGCACAGACAACTTTGCACAACTTGATGTTTCCATCACCTTATGCCTTGAAGTCCAAGTGGAAGCTGATGTCAAAATCGAAGTCGAAGCTCGTTTCTGCCAACCGCGCGAAGAATTGGCCGAAGCCGTGCTTTGCCCGACAACCAAATTCCCGCCGCAATGCCCGGACGTATTCCCGGCCATGTAGCGTCCTGCACCGTTCAGGCTGTTGTTCCAACAACAGCCTTTTTTATATGGCATGCACCCGCAATGGATACATAAGATGAGAATGGAAGGGGTGGAAACCGTATGAAAAACAAAAACGACCAACACCTCCGTCTGCAGCAGCAAATCATCCACTACCGGTCAGAAGCAGCCTCATGCCGGCAACAAGTGCAGCAACTGGAGGCCGAGTTGGCCAAGGAAAAAATGCGCAGCGCCTATTTGAAAGAGAAGCTGCGTGAAGCAGAAACAACCAACGTTGAAACGTACAAGAAAAAAATCGCCGCCTTGGAACGCCAGCTTCTGTTGTGTGAAATTGCACTGGAAGAAACGCGATATAACACCTCAAAAGAGACACAGACACCAGCGTTTGAACGAGCTGCTGCCGTGTCAGCGTTGTTTCACTATTCTGTCGTCGTTCCGACGCATCTTGATGAGGAGGAGCTGACCATCATCGGCGATTTCATCATTCGCAATCACGGAACAGCGCCGCTTCACCATTTGATTGTCTGTCTCCGCCTTTCGCCTCCAAAAACGGCGGTGCTCAGCGGGAAAATTGTTTTGCCAAACAGCGGACGGGCCGAGCAGGAAACGCTGATCTCCAATAGCGCGGAAAGCTGGACGTTCACCCACGAAAACTGGCGGGAAAAAGTGCGGCAAAGCGGGGAATACTGGCTTGCCCCGCTTTATGACGCCCCGCTTGAACCAAGCGAGGAGCGGCGCTTTTCCCAGTTCGAAATCACTGTTCCCCCGTCCAGCAATGCCCGCTCATTGACGGTTGATGGATTCGTGTATTGCGCAGAACTGCCAAAGGGCGTTCCTGCCGCCAACCATATTGCCATTCAATGGTGACCCGCTCGTTTTCCGCCTTCATGCCGACCAGCGGCGCACCTGCTGTTTGGGCCGGCCGTTTTGGGCCGGCTCCGCTATTTCCTATTTCAAACAATAGCAGTTGGACGTTTCCTTCCATCAACGTCATCCCGACAAGCTGCGCGGCTGTTTTTGCATCACCGGCTGACGACGACTTCCATCCACACCGCCGGCCATTCCTTCAGCGAACGTTGCCCAACCAGCATCAGCGATTCGCTGTCCATTTTTTGACCAAAACGACGCCCGCCGGCATCCCTCATTGGCTGTGTCATGACCTCAATAGCCGCCTTTCTCCTTACGACAACCATTTACTAACGATCGTCTCCATGATCGCCGCCCCGCCGGCAATCGCTAGAAGCATAATGAGCGGCTCAAAAACATTCGGCCAAAGCATTAGGCCAATATAACAAAACGCCGCACACCAGATCCCCGTGCACCAGTAGCAGCTCAGCAGTTCGCCAAACCAGCGACGCAGCCCGCCTCCCTTGAAAGAAAGAAACACTTGTTTGCTTCCGTCCGGAAGCTCCTGCTCCGTCCATTCGTGAAAGGGACGGCGAATCCAGGCGGTGATCGCGTCATATACGATGAGCCGTGTCAGGCGAAAGCTGGCTAAACAAAGAAGGACAAATGAAAACGGATCGTCCATGCTCCCCTCCCCTTTCCATGATTATGACCGCAAAAAACCGATTGCCTTCTGTCGTTCCCATTTGGCAGCTAGCGAATTCTCTTTGGTACAGACGTTTACCCAAACGCTCTCCTACGCCAATCATATGATGGAGTATAGGTTTTTAACACAAGAGACTAGAAAGGAGGCGACGCGATGTACCATGTCTTTTTCAACCGACGCCCAACCCGCCCCCGCCTTCCCCGTGCTCTTTACGAACAGCTGGCCGCGCTTCCACTCAACACTGAGGTTAACGTGCACACCACCAACGAGACGCATTACAATGCGCTTTTTCTCGGCTTCGAGCCGCGGACGAACAGCGTCTCGCTATTGGTTGACCGCTTTTATAAAGAGGGGGGGCGCTCGCTTACGATCGATGCTGCCACGATCACCTCAATCGATCTCCCTGCCTCCATGAGGCCAGCTCCATCCGCCGACACAGATGAAGAGGAAGAATAGCTAGAAAAGAAGGCACAGCCGGCTGACGCCAACCAGCGCGGTCGGCGCTTATTTTTTTGGCGGCGCCGTTTTCTCATTGACTAGTGCGCTTGTCTATACATTCGCTTCTCGTATTACATACACTTTTACTAATCGACAATAGATGCTAGGAGGAACTGATCTTGGCTTCGAAACGATCTCGCTTGTTGTTTGACATTTTAAGCAGTTACGACCTGACTGGAACTGAAGTCGATATCATGAAGGAACTGAAAAACGACAAAGTATGGCTTGTGCGAAACAAAAAAACGAGGGAACGGTACGTGCTGAAACGGCTGAGCGAAGACAAAACGAATTTTCCGATTTTGCTTCATTCAAAGCTGTACCAAGAAGGATTTCATGTCCCAAAAATCTTCCAAACGAAAACAGACCAATATTACATCCACCGAAAAGGCCATTACTACTATTTGATGGACTACATCGTCCCAAGCGGAACGAAGCCCTCTTTCCAACAACGGATCGAAGGGCTCGCCCGCTTTCATGCTCACAGTCTGTTTGCCGATTGGATCGGCCCCTGCCCTTCATCGTTTCCGGAGCCAAAAGACGTGCTGAGCGCACATCGGCAAAAAGCAGCACAGTTAGAGGAGCAGGCAAAGGCCATCGATCATGGTGACACTCTTTCTCATATAATGGAACAGATGGCCCGGATCGCTAATCAAAGTTATGCATGGCTTGAAAAAAGCAATCTAGCTGATTTTTGCCGCACAGCGAAAGAACGAAAGGCCATTTGCCACGGGGATTACAACAGCAACAACCTTTTATTGGCGGAAAACCACGAAGTCATGATGATTGACTTTGACCGCGCCTACTATGGCCTCCCGCTTGATGATTTTCGCTTTCTGCTTGTTTCATTGATGAAAAACCCGAAAAACGATGCGGTAAAGCGAACGAAGCTGCTATTTGACCTTTATTTCTCCATTTGCCCGCTGTACGCTCCGTACAAGAGCGTCTATGTCGCTGATGCTATGTTTCCTCACGTGTTTTACAGCGAAGCGGTCGGCCGTGAAAAACAAAAGCAAGCGTTGCACAGCCCATCGTCCTTGGACTTGCTCACCCGCCTCGCCGAACAGGAAACAAAAAAATTCGCATTCTTGTCCGATTTTTTCAAAAGCGAGGGATAGAGAAAAATGAAACAAACGATCGCCCACTTTCTTCATGAAAAAATGAAAATCAATCAACGTTTTATTTACAACCAAATGGTTCATTTAAAAAAATACCGCCCGATCATGATCGGGTCATTCGCTGATGACGGCATCCATCCGTTTCCTCTCATCAACTATTACCGCCTCAACGACATCGACGATTTCGGCCGCTTCGCCAAAGAACAAAATATTGTCGCCATTCACGCTCACCATGGAAAGCATGCCGTCGAAATTCTTCCGCTTTGCATCGCCCATCGCATTCCGCTTGTCGTCAGCATCCGCGGCCGCGATGGATCGGCGAAGCATCAAAGTTTGCGGCGCAATCAAAAACGGTACAATTTGCTCAAACAGCATGGGGCGCTCTTTCTTCCTGTCTGCCGCTACCTTGCCAATGAACTGATCACGCTAGGCTTTCCGCCGAAAAAAATTCAAGTTCTCTACGGCGGCATCGAGCTCGATTTATTTCCGTACCGGGAACGGACGATTCCTGCAAACGGAGACATCATCATTCTCTCGATCGGCCGGCTCGTCGAGAAAAAAGGGTTTTTAACGCTCGTGCGCGCCTTTTGGCGCGTGCATGCAGTTCATCCGCGCTGCCGCCTCCGCATCATCGGCAGCGGCAAAGAGGAAGAAAACATCCGCCGGCTTGTCAGCGAGCTGAAGCTCGATCCGTTTGTCGACCTGCTGGGTGCCATGGATGCCGCTTCAATCGCCCGCGAAATGGAACGCGCCCATCTATTTTGCTTGGCGAGCGAGACCGCTTCTGATGGAGACATCGAAGGCATCCCCAACGTGTTGAAAGAGGCGATGGCAAGCGGGCTGCCGGTCGTCTCAACGAATCACGCCGGCATCCCCGAATTGATCGAACACAAACGCACCGGCTATCTCGCACCAGAAAGAGACGATCTTGAGCTAGCGAACGGCATTCGCTTTTTTCTGGAACATCCGGAACGAATTCCATCCTTCACGAAAAAAGCGCGCAAAGTGATTGAACAGCGGTTTGATATCACGAAACAAATCAAGGTGCAGGAGCGGCTGTATGATGAATTCATCAAAAAAACCAGGTAACTGTCACCTGGTTTTTTTTGATGCTCAATTCTTCCCCTTTCCTTTCCAAACAGTAGAAAGGTTGTCCGACGAAAATAGGCCGCACCATTTCCAGCGTTTTAGGCGCTTGCCATGTAGCAAACCACACTTGTCCGTTAATACGCTATAAAAGCCGGAGATTTCACGAAGGAGGCCTATTAGCATGAACATCTGCATCATTGGCGCTGGCTACGTCGGACTAACCACCGCTGCCGTCCTTGCTGAACTTGGGCATGAAGTGCATTGCATTGATCATGATGAACGGAAAATCCGCCTGCTCAATAACGGGGAAGTTCCGTTTTATGAGCCAGGGCTCGAAGAATTGATTGCCAAAAATGATAATTATTTGACGTTCAGCGGCCGCTGGGATGATATCAAACGGGCGGCCGTCGTTGTCATTTGTGTCGGCACCCCGCCGCGGCCCGACGGCGGCACCGATTTGCGCTATATTGAAGCGGTGCTCGACCGCTTGGCAACGACGATCAAATCGTACAAAACGATCGTCACGAAAAGCACTGTCCCGCCGGGGACGAATGAATGGATGCGTGCCGAGCTTATCCGCAAAGGAGTGAAACCGCAGTTGTTCCGAATCGTATCCAACCCAGAGTTTTTGCGGGAAGGGTCGGCTGTCTACGATATGTTTCACCCAGACAAAATCGTCGTCGGACTCGAACCGGATGATGACCAATCGCTTGCCGTCATGCAGGCGGTGTATGCCGGCATCAACGCCCCTTACCTCACAACGAGCCTGACCGGCGCGGAACTGATCAAATACGCCGCCAACGCGTTTTTGGCGACCAAAATTTCCTTTATTAACGAAATGGCGCGCATCTGTGACGCGTTTGCCGTCGATGTCAATGACATCGCCCGCGGGATCGGCCTCGACCCGCGCATCGGCCCACACTTTTTGCGGGCCGGCCTCGGCTATGGAGGATCTTGCTTTCCAAAAGATATCAAAGCGCTCGAACATGCGGCGCGTTCGCGCCAAGTGGAGCCGCATTTGCTGAAGGCGGTGCAGACCATCAACGCCACCCAGCTTGACGTTTGCTTCCAAAAACTCAATGAGCAACTTGCCCCATTGACGGACAAAAAGATCGCCGTGCTTGGCATCTCCTTCAAGCCGAATACAGACGATACGCGTTTTTCCCCCGCTGAAGCGCTCATCCGCCGATTGAGTGAAAACGGCTGTACGGTTGCCGCCTACGACCCGAAGGCAACGCTCTCGGAGCCGCTCACCCGCGTCACACAAGTCCAGTCGGTGCACGAAGCGATCCAAGGGGCGGATGGCTTGGTCATCGCCACCGATTGGGACGAATTCCGCACGCTTGACTGGGGGCAAGTGAAAGCGGCGATGAATGGGACGCTCGTGTTTGACGGTCGAAACTGTTTGGATCGCCATGCAGTCGAACAAAGCGGTTTGCGCTACATGGGGGTGGGGCGCCCGTGAACATTCTCGTCACCGGTGCGGCCGGATTTATCGGCTCCCATTTATGCGAAAAACTGCTGGAAAACGACGAGCATCATGTGATTGGCGTCGACGGCTTTCTCGGACCGACGCCGGCGCCGCTAAAAGCGAAGAACATTGCCCATTTGCAGTCTCATCCACGGTTTACCTTTCTTGAGCTGGATTTGTTGACAGCCGATTTGCCGTCCTTGCTGCAAAACGTCGAAGCGGTCTACCACTTAGCCGGCATGCCCGGTGTGCGAACGAGCTGGGGGACGGAGTTTGCCGCCTATGCTGCACACAACATTTCCACTACCCAGCGGTTGCTTGAGGCATGCAAAGACCGGCCACTCAAACGGTTCATCTACGCTTCGACCTCATCCGTCTACGGCGAGCGGAGCGGCCCGTTGTCGGAAACGCTTGAACCGGCCCCGCTCTCCCCATATGGCATTACGAAGCTCACCGGCGAACATTTATGCCGCGTCTATTTTCGCGAGTTCGCCGTACCGATCGTCATTTTGCGCTATTTCACCGTCTATGGCCCGCGCCAGCGCCCGGACATGTCGTTTCACCGCTTCATCCGCCAGCTGCTCGCTGGACAACCGCTCACCGTGTTCGGCGACGGAACACAATCGCGCGATTTCACCTATATTTCTGACTGCGTTGATGGAACGATCGCCGCGCTCGAGCGGGATGGCGTCATTGGAGAAACGATCAATATCGGCGGAAAAGAACGAGCATCGGTCAATGAGGTGATCCGTCTGCTGGAAACGCTGACGGGAAAACAAGCGATCATTCAGTATACCCCCTCCGCCCGCGGAGAGCCGAAACAAACGTGGGCCGACTTGGCAAAAGCGGAGCGGCTGCTCGGGTACAAGCCGGTTGTAACGCTTGAGGGCGGCCTACAAAAAGAGATCGAATACATCCGTTCGCTGTATGAGGGTGAGCATTCATGAAAATCGCCTATGTCTGCACGGAAAAGCTGCCCGCCCCGGCAGTGCGGGGCGGGGCCATTCAAATGATGATCGATGGGATTGCTCCATTGATCGCCCGACGCCACGAACTGACGATTTTTTCAATCGCTGATCCGCTTTTGCCGCCTGAAGAGACAGACGGAGACATCCACTACATCCGTTTTCCAAAAGCCACGTATGAAACGGATGTGGCACGTGCGTTGGCCGCGCACAAATTCGATGTCGTCCACGTCTTCAATCGTCCTGTTCCGCTCATCGATTACCAAGCGGCGGCTCCGCAAAGCGCCTTTGTGCTAAGCCTGCATAACGACATGTTTTCCCCGCTGAAAATTACAGCAGAACAGGCGAAGCGGGCGCTAGACGCCTGCACCTTGCTGACCGCCGTCAGTGAATACATCAAACGGACGGTGACAAACCGTTACCCAATCGATCCTCAGAAAGTAAAAGTCGTTTATTCCGGAGTCGATGCTTCCCAATACATCCCCGTCTGGACGGAAGAAGGCAGGCGCATCCGCCAAGCGGAACGCGAAGCGTACGGACTCACCGATAAAAAAGTCGTTCTCTTTCTCGGCCGACTCAGCAAAACAAAAGGACCGCATTTGCTGATTCAATGCCTGCCATCCCTTTTGATCCGCCATCCCGAGGCAGCGCTTGTCATCGTCGGCGGAAAATGGTTCGGCGACACCGGCCGAAGCGAATACATCGACTGGCTTCATGAGCTCGCGGCGCCGATGGCCGATCGCGTTCTGTTTACGAATTACGTTCCGCACAGTCATATCCCCAAACTGCTCTTAATGGCCGATGTGTTTGTATGCAGCTCGCAATGGCACGAGCCGCTCGCCCGCGTTCATTACGAAGCGATGGCCGCCGGCATTCCGGTCGTGACAACCAACCGCGGCGGCAACACCGAAATCGTCCGCCACGGCGAAACCGGCTTTGTCATCGATGACTACCAAAACCCGCACGCTTTTTTTGAAGCGATTGATTACATGCTTGTGAACAAACATGAAGCGGAAACCATGGCGAAAAAGGCAAGAACGCTCGTTGAACAGCAATTTCAATTCCACCATGTGGCCAAGCGGTTTGAAACGGTTTATATCGAAGCATGTTCCTCTCTTTCCCCAAACCAATAAGGGCTGTCTAAGAGAAATGTTTTCGGGACAGCCTTTTTCTCTTTCTCCGATGAAATCAACCATGCCGCTCCTTGTGCATCTATCCCCACTCGTCACACTTTCGCCGCCCCCCAGTTCGTCAAACTGCAGAGGCTTCGGGAAATATCCTCTATTTAATGAGCTTACCCAGTCCAATTTCGTTCTCCATACATATCCTAGTAGCAATCACACATATTTCACTTCGTCCATTCCCAAATACCTGACAGGAGGGATAGCATGAAAGACATCGTTATTGAACCATGGCTCGTCGATGAAACGACCCATGAATTTTTTATCCCTGAGTATATCATCCAGCTGGCAGAGGAAGTGCTGAAAAACTACGATTTATCCGTTCAAAACATGCAAATCGTTACGACAAAACCGGACAAGGGAGGAGCGATTTGGAAGCTCGAAACGAAATCAGGCCCGAAAAGTTTGAAGCTGCTGCACCGGAGGCCGACAAGGAGCCTATTCAGCCTAGGAGCACAAGAATATTTAGTGGAAGTGCGCAAGGCAAGAGTGCCGCCAATTGTAAAAACAAAGGATGGAAAAAGTTATGTCGAGGCAGGAGGAAAACTATGGTTTGTGGCGGAATGGATTGAACCGTTGACGCCAGTTACAAAGGATTTGGAAGGAGCAAGAAAGCTTTGTTATGCCCTTGGTGAATTCCATCGGCTAAGCAAAGGGTATGTCCCCCCAAAACAGGCGGAAATGGCTTCGCGGCTGCACAAATGGCCAAAAAACTATGAAAAAATGATTACGAAAATGAGCTGGTTTCGGAACATTGCCAAATACTACCCTGAAATGCCGGCAAGCCCACCATTATTAGAGGTAGTTGACCGATTTGAAGAACAGGCGCGAAAAGGCATGGAACGATTCCTGCAATCCAGCTATGTTGAATTCGTCAAGCAAGGAACGGCTCATTGGGGGTTGGTTCACCAAGACTACGGTTGGTCCAACGGCCAAATGGGCGCGGACGGAATGTGGATTATTGATCTCGACGGAGTTGCCTTTGACCTTCCGATTCGTGATTTACGAAAACTCATTAGCGGCACAATGGCGGATTTATACAAATGGGATGCAACATGGGTGCGGGAAATGATTCTAGCGTACCACGAAGCAAATCCAATCACACCTGAATTATACGAGCTTTTGATGATTGACTTGGCCATGCCAAACGAATTTTATAAAAATATGAAAGAAGTCGTCTATGAACCGGAAATTTTTCTCAATGAACAAACAGCACAGTTAATTCAAACGATTGTCGAAACCGACCAGTCAAAGTGGCCTGTATTGGCAGAAATCGAAAATGACTGGAAAGGAGTGGGATAAATATGAGGATTTTGATGGTTTGTACAGAAAAACTCCCCGTTCCCCCTTTATTAGGCGGGGCCATTCAAACGTATATTTCCGGCATTCTTCCACATGTAAGCCAATTCCATGATATTACCGTTTTAGGCATCAGCGATTCGTCGCTTCCCGAGCAAGAAACCATCCATGGCGTTCACTACGTGCGCGTACCGGGAAAAATATTTGAAATATACCGGGAAAACGTTGTTCGTTATGTGGAAGCGAACAAGTTCGATCTCATCCATATCTTTAACCGCCCCCGCCTTGTTCTGCCCATCCGGCAGGCAGCGCCCGACGCTAAAATGACGTTAAGTATGCACAATGATATGTTTCAACCGGAAAAAATCGATCCAGAAGAAGCAACGGCGGCCATCGCAGAAGTGGCCTACATCGTAACCGTGAGCGATTATATTGGCAATGTCATCCGCAGTCTATATCCGCAGGCATCGCCAAAATTGCGCACGATTTATTCTGGAGTAGACAGCGAACGATTTTTGCCGGGAAATCATCCAAAAATGCAGAAAATACGCAACGACATTCGGCGGGCACATGGGTTGGAAAACAAAACGGTCATTTTGTTCGCCGGAAGGCTGTCTCGCAATAAAGGGGTCGATAAACTCATTCTAGCATTGCCGGAGCTGGCAAAAAAATTTAAAAACTTAGCCCTGGTGATTGTCGGGAGCAACTGGTTTAGCGAAAATGACATTACTGATTATGTCGCATATGTAAGAGCACTGGCGAAACGAATGCCTGTCCCCGTTGTCACGACAGGCTTTGTCCCACCGAATGAAATCCAAAATTGGTTTGCGGCGGCTGATTTGTTTGTATGCACCTCGCAATGGCAGGAACCGTTGGCGCGCGTCCACTATGAGGCCATGGCAGCAGGCCTTCCGATCGTAACGACCGCGAGAGGCGGCAATCCGGAAGTCATTTTCGCCAATGAAAACGGCCTTATCGTAGAAAATCCGGAGGACCCGAGTGATTTTGCCAACAAGATTGCCCAAATATTATCGGATCAATCATTGATGAGAAGAATGGGAGAAAAAGGCCGGCAGCTTGCGATTTCGATCTATCATTGGGAGCGAGTCGCTTCCGAGTTATTGGAAGTTTGGGAGCAGGCGGAGAAAACAGAACAAGCTGTAGTGAGTGAAGAACAAGCAGCCGGCATGACAATAGAACCGCTGAAAGAAGATGCAACAGAACAACTGAACCGGCCAACCCCTAAAGCGGATGCAAAAGAAAAAGTCCACTCGAAAAAGAACGCGGCAGCGTCATCCGACAAAACGAAAAAGGGAAAAACCAAAAAAGAGCGTGCCATATCAATGGAAGACCATCAACAAACAGCCAAACAAAAAGAAGCTGCGGCAGAGCGAACTGAACTCGCGAAAAGCGCCCCAGCTCCTAAACAGCCCCAAACCGGCCGCCACATAAAACCTTTTACCATTGCAAGCGGCAACCAACAAACGCTGGACGCGTCGCCTAAAACGCATTTGAACCGCAAATTGGCTCAAGCGAAACATGACACCAAACATTTTACGATTGCAAGCTCACACTAACACGAATCGAAAATCGCCAAGAAGAAAATGACGGACATCCAAAATAAAAATGAGAATACACTCCCACAGCAAATGAAGGAAACAAACCCTCATCATCCTTTCCTGGCGCCGCAACGCATTCAGGCAAAGATGCGTTTCAACGCAAGGAAATGCGTTACTGCACAAACCCGATCATCGTCACCGCGAGAAGCTGCGCGCGCCCGATGACCGTTTCGTTTCCCTGTTCATCGGCGATCGTCAACTCGGTCGCCGTGCACTTCTTTAATATGCCTTCATAGCTCTTATCCTTCATGACAAATTGACATTTCAGCGGCGGCAAATGGCCGGGCAGCTCCGCCAAAAAGGCCAGCCGCTCGTCGAGCGCCATCGCTTGGAATTCTTTTTTGGCAAAAAATTCAGTCGGTTCCTCCTCGCCGCCTCGTTCATCGTTGGAATTTCCTTCCTCTTCCTGTTGCGTTCGGCTAGTCCACATAAACGTTTCTTGCATATGCGCCGCCGCCCGCATCGCTTTTGGCTGCACAATGTAAAGCAACGGCTCCGTCTCCACAACGTTTTGTTTCCGCACGTCGATCCCCCTTTTCCATGCTTGCCTTACCTTATATATGTATGCCCGTGATCTCAATAATTGCCCAAGTCAAGCAAAAAACAGCCGCTCCATCAACAGGAACGGCTGCTCGCACGTTTTTAATATCCTAAAATGTGGTATCCCGAGTCGACGTGAATAATTTCCCCGGTGATGCCGCGCGACAAGTCGCTGAACAAAAACAGCGCCGCATCGCCGACTTCTTCTTGGGTCGTCGTCCGGCGGAGCGGAGCGCGTTCTTCGATTTGCTTTAAAATCGAGTTGAAATCGCTCACCCCTTTGGCCGACAGTGTGCGAATCGGTCCAGCGGAAATGGCATTGACGCGGATGCCGTATTTGCCTAAATCGTTCGCCAAATATTTCACGCTCGCATCAAGCGACGCTTTCGCCACACCCATAATGTTGTAGTTTTGCACGACGCGCTCGCCGCCTAAGTACGTGAGGGTGACGATGCTGCCGCCTTCCGTCATCAGCTCTTTCGCCTCGCGCGCAACCGCGGTGAGCGAATATGCGCTGATATTGTGGGCGAGCAAAAAGCCTTCGCGGCTGACGTTCATATATTCCCCGCTCAAGTCTTCTTTATTGGCGTAGGCGATGCAATGAGCGACGCCGTGGATGACGCCGACTTGTTCTTTGATTTGCGCGAAACATTGAACGATGTCTTCATCTTTTGCCACATCGCATGGCAGCAGAAGCGAACGTTCGTCCCCAAGCGTATCCACAAGCGCCCGCACCTCTTTTTCAAACCGCTCTCCGGCATACGTAAACACCAACCGAGCGCCGGCAGCGTGAAGCGAACGAGCAATGCCCCAGGCGATGCTTCGTTTGTTCGCCACCCCCATCACGACATATGTACGTCCTTCCAACGATAAGACCATTCGTTCATCCTCCCAATTATCATTTATTCTTAGCACCAGGTGTTAATTCTATTATAGGCGATGCGGCGGCCGATGTAAATGCACGCTTCCCTTTTGCCTTCCGATTCCTTCATGCTGGCGGCGGTTTTTCCCACTTTGCAAAACCGGCGCGATTCGCTAATATGGTATATGGCACATTTGAATGGAGAGGATCGTTCCATGGATCATGATCGTTTTTCCAAATCGAAGCTGGATTACCATATGCTGTTCCTTTTATTCTTGATGGCGGTCGTCAGCGCCATCGCCATCCATAGCGCAGAACCGATGCTGCCGGAGAAACTGCAAAACGTCAACTTCGCTTCGAAACAGCTGCAATGGTACGCCATCGGCGCTGTCGTGATCGCCTTGACGATGATCATTGACTATGATCGGCTGTTTCAAATCGCTTGGTATTTGTATGGATTCGGGATGTTGCTGTTGCTTGGGCTGGAATTGAACGTCCCAGGATCAGTAACCATTAAGGGGGCGACGAGCTGGTACCATCTACCTGGAGGCAACTTTCAACCATCCGAGCTGATGAAAATTTTTATGATCATCGTCCTAAGTCGCATCATCGTCAACCATCGGGAAAAATATCCCGAACCGACGATCAGCGATGATTTTAAATTGCTTGGCAAAATCGCTTTGACCGTCTTGCCGCCGCTTATTTTGCTCGCCAAGCAGCCGGACATGGGCATGTCGATGGTGTTTATGGCCATCACCGCCACCTTGGTGCTCGTTTCCGGCATCCGCTGGCGCATCATTTTCGGCATTGTCCTTTCCGGTGTAACAATGGTGGCAGTCGTTGTGTTCATTTTCTTTTATTTTCCTGATTTCTTCCATAAGTACATTATTAAAGAAGATTACCAGTTGAACCGGTTTTACGGCTGGCTGGCTCCATATGAATATTCCAACGAACAAGGCTTCCAGCTCATCCGTTCGCTTATGGCCATTGGGTCAGGGGAACTGTATGGGAAAGGATTGGGCAACTTACAAGTCTATTTGCCGGAGGCGCACACAGACTTTGTGTTTGGCGTCATCTCAGAACAGTTCGGATTTGTCGGCTCAAGCATCGTCGTGTCTCTCTTTTTCCTGCTCATTTATCGCATGATCCATATTGCCTTGGAGAGCAACGATTTATATGGCAGCTATTTATGCGCCGGCGTCGCGGGCATGATTACGTTCCAAGTGTTCCAAAACATTGGCATGACGATTGGACTTTTGCCGATCACGGGGTTGCCGCTTCCGTTCATCAGCTATGGAGGAAGCTCGCTGGCGACTTATATGCTGGCGATCGGCCTCGTCTTAAACGTTCATTCGCGAACGCGGAAGTTTATGTTCGCAAGCGATGAATAAAGCCGCTTGCTGTGTCCGCAGGCGGCGTTTTTTGTCGCCATCAAGCTCAACTCCACTTCTTTGTTTCCTGGCCGCGGGCTCCGCCGTTTGGGCGTTGCCCCCGCAAAAGCCGCGATGAGACGGGCAAAACCGCCGCATCTTTTCTTTTCCTGACTGAACGGACATACTGGTAGTACAACCACTATGGCGAGAAAGGAGCACATTCGATGCAAGTGGACATCATCGGCGACATTCATGGCTGCTTCCGTGAATTCGCCGCATTGACGGAAACACTCGGCTACCATTGGGACGAAGGGGTGCCGATTCATCCCGACGGACGAAAGCTCGGCTTCGTCGGCGATTTGACCGACCGCGGTCCTGAATCGCTGAACATGATCGAGATCGTCTGCGCCCTTGTTGAGCGAAATTTGGCTTACTACGTGCCAGGCAACCATTGCAATAAGCTGTACCGCTTTTTTTTAGGACGAAACGTGCAAATCGCCCACGGGCTTGAGACGACGGTCGCAGAATATCGCACCTTGCCTCCAAGCGAACAGGAGATGATCCGCCGCAAGTTCATCCGCCTGTATGAACAGGCGCCGCTGTATGCGGTGCTCGATGAGGGGCGCCTTGTCATCGCCCACGCCGGCATCCGTCACGACTATATCGGGCGGACGGACAAAAAAGTCAAGACGTTCGTCCTGTACGGGGACATCACCGGCGAAACGAACCCGGACGGGACGCCGGTGCGCCGCGACTGGGCGAAACGGTATCACGGCAGCGCATGGGTTGTATATGGCCACACGCCGGTCGAAAAACCGCGGTTTGTCGGGCGGACGGTCAACATCGACACCGGCTGCGTATTCGGCGGCGCGCTGACCGCCTTGCGCTATCCGGAAATGGAAACGGTCTCCGTTCCTTCCTCGATGCCGTTCGTTCCGGAAAAATTCCGCACGTTCTCCTAATCAGCGCACCTTCTGCGCGTTGCCTCGATGAGGAGCTCCATATCGTCAGGAAGCGGGGCGGAACATGTATACCAGCGCCCGGCAAACGGATGAAAAAACGACAGTTGCCGGCTATGAAGCGCCTGGCGGCCGATCATCTCCCGGCTCCCGCCGTACAGTTCATCGCCGGCGAGCGGGTGGCCGAGATAAGCCAAATGGACGCGAATTTGGTGCGTGCGCCCCGTCTCCAGCCGGAGCGAAACGTATGTATAGCCATAAAGCCGCTCAAGTACACGAAAATGAGTGACAGCCGGCTTCCCGTCTTCCCGCACTTCGCGAGCAATGATGCTGTCGCTTTGGCGGCCGATGGGGGCGTCAATCGTCCCTTCATCCTCGACAATGACGCCATGGCAAATGGCCTCATACGTGCGCACAACGTGCCCTTTTTGCTGCAATGCCGACAACAAATGATGAACGTGGCGGTGCTTGGCGACGAGCACGAGCCCGGACGTGTCGCGGTCAAGCCGGGTGACGATATGGACGGTCGAGTCGAGCTGCTGCTTTCGATAATGGTGAAGCAAGCCATTGGCGAGCGTCCCGCCCGGATGGTGGCGCGACGGAATCGTCGCCAATCCCGCTGGTTTGTTGACAACAAGGACGTAATCGTCTTCATACAGAATGTCAAGCGGCATCGCTTCTGCGTCCATCCAATCGCTTGTCCGCTCCGGCGGAAAGACAACCGACAGCGTCTCGCCGGCGCGCAGCACATGGCGGACGGTGACGGGCCGACCGTCAACCAACAGCGCCCCGCCATGGAATTTAATATCGGTAAGCGCCGTCCGCGAAATGCCGTTCTCTTGCAAAAACTGGCGCAACAGCTTTCCGTCGTGCTGTTCATCGATGGAAAAGGTCATGGTAAACGGCGGCAATGTTCGTCACCTTTCTGATCAAAAATCTCCGTCTTGCTCATCGTGTTCCATCCACTTTCCTTTGGCGCCGCTAAAACGGAATCGGCATCCGCGCCAAAAGACCATCACCTCGCCGCAAACGGGAAGCGTTGCCTAACCAAGGAGGCGGGTTTTCCCTCAGTCGGCGATAAACGAGTCGCGCACCCGCCGCCAAAACGGAAACGGCCGAAAGCGGGCGAAACGCACCTTTTCATCGGCCACCCGGCATTGAATCGACTTCACTTCTTTATGCAACAGTGACAAATGGTCGATCGTAATTTGAAAATCGACGTGGTTGACCGGCTTGAGTAAACACGTATGGTGCGCCGGCAGCACGAGCGGCGAACCGATTGTCCGAAACACGCGGTTGTTGATCGACGCCATCTCGGTCACTTGAATCGCCTCAAGCGAAGGATGCAAAATCGCGCCGCCGAGCGCTTTATTGTAAGCCGTGCTGCCGGTCGGCGTCGAAATGCACAACCCGTCGCCGCGGAACCGCTCAAACAAGTCGCCGCGAATCTCGACATCCATCACGAGCGTCCCGCTGACGCACTTGACTGTGCATTCATTGAGCGCTAAATACTTTGCCTCGCTTCCACCGTTGAGATAGCGGATCGTCACCTCAAGGAGCGGGTATTCGACCACTTGGTACGGCGTCTTAGCGATGGCGATGACGAGCTTTTCGAGTTCCTCCGGCACCCAGTCCGCGTAAAAGCCGAGATGGCCAGTATGGACTCCGACAAACGCCGTCTTGTCCAACCGATGGCAATAGCGATGGAACGCATACAACAGCGTTCCATCACCGCCAACCGAAATGACGAGATCAGGTTCCTCTTCATCGTAACGCAAGTCAAAGTCAAGCAAATACGTTTTCATTTTTTGCGCCAGAGCGTTTGATATGTCGTCGCCTTTGGACGTGATGGCGAACACGAGCGGCGCGTCCGTCCGTTTCATTGCCCTTCTCCTTTTGCTTCTTGTTTTCGAGAAAAAGCAGCCTGCGCTTCTTGAATTTCAAAGCGGATTTTCGACATCTCCTCATCGAGGCGATAGGCCGCCTCCGCGGCGCGCTGCAGCCGAACTTTGATATCTTCGGGGAAACGCCCGCTGTACTTATAGTTCAACGAATGCTCAATCGTCGCCCAAAAGTTCATCGCCAACGTTCGAATTTGAATCTCCGCCAAAATGTTTTTTTCACCGCGGATCGTCTGCACTGGATAGCGGATGACGACATGGTACGAGCGGTAGCCGCTCTCTTTTTTTTGCGTGATGTAATCGCGTTCTTCAACAATCGTAAAATCGTTGCGCTGGCGCAATAGCTCGACGACGGTCTTAATGTCATCGACAAACTGGCACATGATGCGCAGCCCCGCAATATCTTGCATCTCTTCCTCAAGACGGTCGAGCGGGATGTTTTTCTTTTGCGCCTTATCCAAAATGCTGGCGACGGGCTTCACCCGTCCGGTGACAAACTCAATCGGCGAGTGCGCTTCAATCATCTCAAATTGGGCGCGAATGCCCCTTAGCTTCACTTTCAGCTCCTCAACCGCCTGCTTATACGGGGCTAAAAACAAATCCCAATGGTTGACCATCGTACCACCTGCCTACATGTTTTCGATCTCCCGCGGCTTACGTCAAGAGGGCGCAACCGCGCCTCTTTCTTGCTGCACGATGCGAATTCACCGGGCCGCTCCCTGTTCGAACGCGCCGGAAAGGGAAAACCCCCGGCTTATTGCTCAAAAAACACGTCTTGCACCGCCTGTTCAAGCGCCTCGCCATAGTTGGCGTTGCCGCGAATATTTTCAAGCAAATAAGACAGTTCATCGTGAAACTGTTCAAGCTCAAGCGTCCTCTCTCCACATCGAAGCCAGACCGGCTCCTTGGCGTCAAGCGCCGCCTTTAGCTCAGGCCACCACGGCTTCGGAATCATGACATATAGAAAGCGGTCATCGGTTTCCAAAATGTACGCAAACGCCAACGCATCCGAATCGACAAGCATATGGCGTTTCGGCGTTACGCGGGCAAGCGGAACCGGAGCATCATTGACATACAGCCAAAGCCGGCCGCCTTCCCGCTCCACCCGCTCGACGATCCATTTTTCGTTCATGTTTTCTCTCCTTCCGCATCAACCATCCGCCCTTTATTTTACCATATTCACCCTATACAGGCGAAATAATTGATATTCGCCGGAAAACAGCTGATAATAGAGGGAGACGACTATCCTGTCTGAAGGGGATTCACGATGCATCAAGAAATCGAAATCGAATTAAAAAACTTGTTAACGGCAGCGGAGTTTGCTGCCGTCCGCGCCGCCTTCCGCCTTGATGATGGCGCTTTCTTCCGCCAGGAAAACCATTACTTTGACACCCCGTCATTCGCCCTGAAAGAACGAGCGGCAGCGCTGCGCATCCGGGCGAAAGAGGGACGCCTGACCTTGACGCTGAAACAAACGCGGGCGGACGGGACCATTTTGGAAATCCATGAGCCGCTTTCGCTGTCTGAAGCGGAAGCGTTGCTTGCTGGTATAGCGGCGCCGCGCGGGGCGATCGCCGATTTGCTTGCAGAACTGGGCATCAACCCACACGAGGTGCGCTGCTTTGGCTCCCTTGTCACCGACCGAGCCGAATGGCCGCATGAAGGCGGCACGCTATGCCTTGACCATAACTGTTACTTGCAAAGCGAAGATTACGAACTTGAATATGAAGTGGATCACGTGGAAGCGGGTGAAAAGCGGTTTTTGCGCCTGCTTGAGGCGCTCGGCATCCCGCGCCGCCCGGCGCCAAACAAAATCGCCCGCTTTTACGCCCGCATGAAAGAAATGGAGGAAAGACGATGACCGTTTCGCCATTAAAGCTGCTCATCGAATGGCAGGCGCTCAATGCGTTCTCACCCGGACGCTCCAGCCTGTTGCCATCGCCGGTGCCATCCTTGTTTTCAAGCTTGCTTGCCGAATCTCTCAGCCGCGGTGAGGAATCTTCTGCCGAGGCGCCTCAAGCTGCCCTAAGCGGTCAGCCCCCGGCGCCCGCCGGCCATCGCAGCGCCCCGCTCGAACATGAAGCGGGTGCTGCAACCAACTCATCTTCTTCCATCGATGCTTTAATCGCGGCGGCAGCGGAAAAATACGATGTTGACCCGCAGCTCATCCGCGCCGTCATTCGCCATGAGTCAAATTTCCGTCCCGATGCGAAAAGCCCGGCTGGAGCGCTTGGACTCATGCAGCTCATGCCAAGCACGGCAAAAATGCTCGGCGTCAACAACCCGCTTGATCCGGCGCAAAACATCGACGGCGGCGTAAAATATTTGCGCCAGCTCCTTGACCGGTACAGCGGCAATATCACTCTCGCCTTAGCCGCCTACAACGCCGGGCCCGGGCACGTCGACCGCTATGGGGGCGTGCCGCCATTTGCCGAAACGCGGGCGTATGTCGAACGCGTGTTGAAAAGCTACCGCACATAAACGAGCGGCGCTCGAGTCACTTTGTTTGAGATCCATGCGTGCTGTTGATAAAATAGCAATCAAACGACAACGAATGATTTTCAAACAAAAGGAGCATCCGCGATGGGTGAACAATGGCAAACTCTTTATGAGGCGATCGGCGGAGAGGAGACGGTTGCGAAACTTGTCGAAGCATTTTACCGTCGCGTGGCCGCGCATCCGGACTTGCGGCCCATTTTCCCTGACGATTTGACGGAAACCGCCCGCAAGCAAAAACAGTTTTTAACACAATATTTAGGCGGCCCCCCTCTTTACACGGCAGAGCATGGACACCCCATGCTGAGGGCGCGCCATCTCCGCTTTGAAATCACGCCGAAGCGGGCGGAAGCGTGGCTTGCCTGCATGCGGGCAGCCATGGACGAAATCGGCTTGTCCGGGCCGGCGCGCGAACAGTTTTATCACCGGCTCGTACTCACCGCCCATCATATGGTCAATACCCCAGATCATCTGGACAGAAAGGAGCATACCCTTGAGTGAGAAGTTTGCTGGGAAGACGACATCAACTTGCTACCCTTCCCAGCCGCTAGGCAACACGAACAAACCGCTCGAGCTGTATTTGTTTATCGATCCTTTATGCCCGGAATGCTGGGGGCTTGAACCAGTCATCAAAAAACTGACGATCGAATACGGCCGTTTTTTTACCTTAAGGCACATATTGAGCGGAACATGGGCGACATGGAGCGCGCGCAAAGGAACGAAGCCGGAGGCAATGGCCAAAGCGTGGGAGTGGGCGGCGAACCGCACCGGCATGTCATGCGACGGCAGCGTTTGGCTCGAAAACCCGATTTCGAGCCCGTTCGCCCCATCGCTCGCCATTAAAGCGGCGGAAATGCAAGGAAAGCGGGCTGGCCTTCGCTTTTTGCGCAAGCTGCAAGAACAGCTCTTTCTCGAAAAACAAAATGTCGCCGATTTGTCGGTGCTCGCCGAATGCGCCGTCAAAGCGGGCTTGGATGTCGATGAATTTTTGCGCGACATGCACTCGCCGGGAGCGGCGAAAGCGTTCCAATGCGATTTAAAAATCACCTCGGAAATGGACGTTGACGAAATTCCGACGCTTGTGTTGTTTAATGAAAACATTGAAGACGAAGGCATTAAAATTTCCGGATGCTATCCGTACGACATCTACGTCGAATTGATCGCTGAAATGCTCGGCTTCCATCCTGAACCGTCCTCTCCTCCTCCGCTGGAATCATTTTTAAGCCATTTTAAATTCGTCGCCACAAAGGAAGTTGCCGTTGTGTACAACTGGACGATCCAAGAAGCGGAAACGGAAATGAAAAAGCTGCAGCTAAAGCAAAAAGTGGAGCGGGTGCCCGTCAAACACGGAACATTTTGGCGCTATATCGATGATTCCCGTCCCTAGCAGCAGGGATGGGCGCAAGAAAAAGCCCGGCTGACGCCGGGCTTTTTCTTGTTGCCAAGACAACAAAGGGGATGGGAGAAATTGTTCACGGTCAAACAAAGGGGTATCAGGTTTTGTCTTCCGTTCACGTTTTTATCTTACCAAACGTCCAACTAAATTGGCAACCCGTTTGCTCGTTTGTTCACATTATTGTCATAATTCGCCCTGCGTCATGATCAGGCAGACAAACAGCATATAATCAACTAGGCTCTTCACCAAAAGTTGTACTTGATTTTTTCTGAACATACCCTATTTACGCTTGTGAGGGAAAATCAACAAATCAGTGATTTTTGCACATCTTTGTGCAGGAAACCGTATTGCTTGTCAAATACATGTTGTGGTGAAGAGCCATCAACTAAAGCAAATGGGAAGAGGTGGCCATCGCCATGAAGCAGCGCATCGTCTTATCCCTTTGGGCGGCGGCATCCACTGCCGCCTTTATTCTGAACTTGTTGGGCCTCATGCAGCTCCTTCCGCTTTGGGCGACCATGCCGCTTTTGTTTCTCTCCTTGCTTGGATTGGCAGCGACATGGAACCGCCGCCATCAGTTTCGTGGATTTCCGTCCAAACGAATGCGGCTGTAGCGCCGCATTCGTTTCATTTCTCAAGCAGCCGTTCCATCTCATCAAGCTTCTCCGCAAACACTTGGCACGCTTGGCGGATCGGCTCGGCGCTCGTCATGTCGACGCCGGCTTTTTTCAACACTTCAATCGGGTAATCAGAGCTGCCGGCTTTCAAAAAGTCGATGTACCGTCTCACCGCCGGTTCGCCTTCTTCCAAAATTTGTTTACTGAGTGCAGTCGCCGCGCTGAAGCCGGTTGCGTATTGGTACACGTAGTAGTTGTAATAAAAATGCGGAATGCGCGCCCACTCGAGGCCGATTTCTTTGTCCACGACAATATCATCGCCAAAATACGTTTTATTTAAGTCGTAATAAAGGGCGCTCAACGTTTCGGCCGTCAACGCTTCGCCTTGTTGCGCCTTCAAATGGATCAAATGCTCAAACTCCGCGAACATCGTCTGGCGAAAAACCGTGCCGCGGAACCCCTCAAGATAATGGTTGAGCAAATAGAGCCGCTTTTTCTCATCATCGATCGTTCTCAGCAAGTAGTCGTTCAACAGCGCCTCATTGCACGTCGACGCCACTTCGGCGACGAAAATTGAATAATGCGCATATGGATACGGCTGCGTTTTGCGCGTATAGTAGCTGTGCACCGAATGGCCAAACTCATGCACAAGTGTAAACAAATTGTTCACATTGTCCTGCCAGTTGAGCAAAATGTACGGATGGGTGCCGTACGCTCCCGACGAATAGGCGCCGCTTCGCTTTCCTTTGTTTTCGCGCACATCGACCCAACGGTTGTCAAGACCTTCTTTCACGATCGCCACATATTCCTCGCCAAGCGGCGCGAGCCCTTCAAGCATATATTGCTTCGCTTCCTCGTACGTCACTTCCATTTTCACTTCTTGCACAAGCGGCGTGTACAAATCGTACATATGCAGCTCATCAAGCCCAAGCACTCGTTTGCGCAGCCGCACGTACCGATGCAACAGCGGCAAATGTTCGTGAATCGCGGCGATTAGATTGTCATAGACGCTCTCCGGAATGTTGTTCGCATCCAACGCCGCTTCTCGCGCCGAACGGTAGCGGCGGATGCGGGCGAAAAAGTTGTCTTTTTTCACCGTGCCGGCAAGCGTATTGGCGAACGTATTTTGAAACTTCTCATACGTATGGTATACGGCGTAAAACGCATCGCGGCGGACGCGGCGGTCCGTGCTTTCTAAAAAGCGGATGAACCGGCCGTGCGTGACTTCGACTTCCTCGCGGTTTTCATCGATGATC
The DNA here is from genome assembly GCF_052906625.1 of Geobacillus sp. CCR. Classification (NCBI taxonomy): domain Bacteria; kingdom Bacillati; phylum Bacillota; class Bacilli; order Caryophanales; family Anoxybacillaceae; genus Geobacillus; species Geobacillus sp. CCR. The sequence continues at coordinate 112,064 of NZ_JBREBQ010000005.1, forward strand.
GTCGGAAACGTCAAATCAGCGTTGTTCAACGCGCTGAACGTGTCGGATGTCGCCTGCATCACCTCGGCTGCCTGCGCCAAGATCGCCTCCTCTTCTGCCGACAGCACGTGCGGGCGCTGGCGCGTAATTTCGTCTAACGCGTGCGCATACAAGCGAAGCGGCTCGTATTGTTCCAAAAACGAGCGCAGCACCGCTTCATCGATCGCCAAAATTTCCGGCACGATAAACGCCATCGCGCTCGATGCTTCGCTGTACAAGCTTTTCGCCCGGGCGTCGAGCCCTTGGTAAAACGAGTTGGTCGTATCTTGATCATAGCGCATATGGGCGTATGTATACAGCTTGCCGAGGCGCATCGATACGTCATCTTGGCATTGCAATGCTTCATACAGCACTTCCGGCGATTCGCCAAGCCGCCCTTTGTATTCGCCAAGCTTTGGAATCATTGCCTTCACTTGTTTGAATTCTTCTTCCCAGGCGTCATCGGTGGGAAAAATGTCCTCAAGCCGCCACGTTTCTTCCACAGGAATCTCGCTTCGCAGCGGCAGCGACTTTTTCGCTTTCTTTTCCTCCACCGTCATCATTCCTCCTTATACAAATAATCGATACACGAATTATTATTCACCATTCCGTTCATCTTTTCCTGTTTTCCGCTCATTTTTTCCACTCTCCCGAACTCAAGTGTTGACCAATAGCAGCTAAGCGCCGACGTTTGGTGAATTTGCTCAAGAAGCGCAGCATCTTGATGAATCATCTGATCGACGGTCGACGGAAACGACAGCGGCTTCACCAAATGAAGCTGGTCGCCCTCTTCGCGGCGGAGATAGCCGAGCAGGCTCAACCAATGCAAATACTCGCCGACGGCCTCACGATACGTATCCCGGCCGACAAGCGGCAGCCGGCGCGGAACGAGGCGGCCGGTGCGGATTTTGTCGTCGAGCCACTGAAATAAAGATACTGCCGTTGCCGGCCGTCCGGTCTTTCCAAGAAGAAACAAAAGGACATACGTTTGCCAAATGAACGGCGCCGTCTCCCATAAATACCCCCGCGGCACTGGCCAGCCTGCTTCGGTCGGAAACAGTGACGGAACGATGCCCGCCTGGTAAAAATCAGCACAAATGCGGCGCACGGTTTGGTTCGGATAAAGCGGAAACGTCCGCCGCCATTGTTTTTTTCGTTCGAGCCATCGCTCCCAAAACTCGGATGGAAGCGGCAGCGGGCAGGGGGCCATCCAATCGGGGAACGAAAACGACGAAAGCGGAATCGAATCGACCGCGGCCAATGTTCGCTGCACCGATAGCGGCAACGGGCGAAAAAGACGGATAAAGCGTTTCGTCTCTGGACTGTAGTACCATATATGTGGAACGACTGAATGTGGAGCGCGATGGGCAAACAACCATTGAAACCGGGAGAGCTGCACTTCCCCCGAATATTTTGGCGAACGCCGCAAATGATGGGCTCCTAACACCCACAACGGGCGGATGCCAAGGAGACGGTAGCCGTCATTGCGTTCGCGAAACAGCGATTCATCGATCGTGGAACATTGGTATTCGAGGGCATAAAGGTGTGGGCCATGGCGGAACAATACGTCAGGACGCTGCTTGATGGCGGGCAAATACGGCTCGAGCTTCGCCTCCATGCCTTGGCGAATGAGCCACGCGAACAAGTCTCGCTTCCCAGTTAAGTGACGCTCCGACTCCGGTTCGTGCTCGACCGGGCAGGCCGCCCCTTTTCGATGGGCGAAATGCGGCAAACGGTAGCGGCCCGACCGGAGCACCACTTCTTGACGGCACGCGGGACAAAAAAACGGTTCCTGTCGTTTCAGGCGCATCAGCCCCTCTCGTTCCCATCTTTCCGCCCCGGCAAGCGAAACCGTCCTGCCATCAGCGGCGAGAGCGACAAACAACATGATCACTTCCTTTCCAGTAAAAAATAGTTGTCCGTGAGCGGGAACAGCTGGAATTGTTCTCTGCTGCCCCCCTTCACCGTTCGGTTCTTCCCTTTTATTCGTTGACCATCGCCGGTTTTCCTGCCCAAAGCCAAACTGCGTCGAAAAAAGTCCGCCGATTCGGCGGACTGGCGTTTACAAGCGGTTGGTTACAACAGAGGCGACAACAGCCGGGAGACCGATTCAGCGATACGCACCCGGAACGGGCGCTGTTGAAACTGTTCGTAGTCGATCATGGAAGCGTGGCGAAAATCTTCCAAAAAGTCGCGGACGAGTTTATGAATGCTGTCGGTATAATACAAAAAGGCGTTCACTTCAAAGTTTAAATGGAAACTGCGCATATCCATGTTCGCCGTGCCGATCGAGGCGAGCTCGCCATCGACGACGATGACTTTGCTGTGCAAAAACCCTTTCTCATACTCGTAAATTTTCACCCCAGCCTCGAGCAGCTCGGGAAAATACGAGCGCGAAGCGTAAAAGACAATTTTTTTATCCGGACGCTTTGGCGCCAGCAGGCGAACATCGATGCCGCTTAACGCCGCCACTTTGAGCGCCGTCAAAATGTCTTCATCCGGCACAAAGTACGGCGAGGCAACCCAAATCGACCGTTTGGCCGACGTAATCATGGCAAAATACAGCTGTTTGATCACTTCCCACTTTTGGTCCGGACCGCCGGCAATGAGCTGCACCCCGCCTTGCCCTTCCTCGACGATGAGCGGCGGCGACAAATAGTCCGGCGTCAACAAGCGTTCTCCCGTCATGTAATACCAATCTTGCAAAAAAATGAGCTGGAGCGTCCGGACGGCTTCACCGCGGATCAATAAGTGCGTATCGCGCCAAAATCCGAAATATTTGTTTTTTCCTAAATACTCATCTCCGATGTTCAGCCCGCCGACAAAGCCGACGCCTCCATCGATGACAATGATCTTTCGGTGATTGCGGAAATTGATTTGGTTGCTTAAAAACGGGAGGCGCACTGGTGAAAACGGGATCATCTCGACTCCAGCCGCGCGCAGCTCCTCGATATAGGCGTTTGACAACTTCCAACTTCCAACGGCGTCGTACAAAAAACGGACGCGCACACCTTGACGCGCTTTTTCCATCAAGACGCGCTTCAACTGTTGGCCGATTTCATCATGACGGACAATATAATATTCTAAATGAATATGGTGTTCCGCTTTTTCCAGTTCAGCAAAAATAGAAGAAAATGTCTCCTCTCCGTTCGTCAACACCGCCGTCTGCGAAGCAAGTGAAACCGGATGCTGGCCGATGCGATAAGCAAGGCGCAAAAGCGGACGCTGATGGGGCGCCATCGGCAGCCGCTCGACGGCAATCGGCGACGGCTCTTGAAACTTGAGCAGCACCGCCTCATCAAAATCGGCTTTCTTTTTATAGCGCCGTTGTTGCCAATAGTTGCGTCCGAACAATAAATAAAACAAAAAGCCGACAATCGGAAAGCTCCCCAGCACCGCCAGCCAAGCGATCGTCTGCGCCGGCTTTCGATTCTCAAGAGAAATGACCAGCGCAATAAAGATGACGGAACAAGACATCAATACGCTGAAAAGACCAAGCAGCTTCCCTTCCCAAAACCCGTTCGTCAATGCCAGCAACGCGCCGACAATGACGACGAGAATCGCCACTCTCGATGTGTTTCGCAACAAAACCCCTCCACCCGGCTCTTCATGATGGCCGTTTTTCTTCCGCTAACGTAGAAAACGCCGATTTCTGGCGGCGAAATCGGCGGAATGGAAACATTATAAGGCTGGAAAATACGTTTTGATCGTTTCGAGTGCATTGTCGCCCATAATTTCAGTCCCGTATTCTTCAAGTCGATAAATCGTCAGCTGGGAATCGCTTCCGTATTCCAACAGAAGGCTGAGCATATTGTCCACTTCCTGCTCGGTGTAGCGCTCGTCAAACTCCACGAACAAGTAATAGCGGCCTTCAAATTGGAACAGGCGATTCGACAACCGAGAGAAGTCAGCGCGATGGGCCAAGGAAATGACATCCTCGATATCCTTGAACGAAAGGATGAATTGAAGGACATCTTGCTCTTCTCTCTCCTCGGCGTCCCCGTTTTGACCAAAGTGGAAATGGTGGCCGAACAGCGATTCCACCTTTTCACCAGCTGACAGCGAAAACTCGCGCCATTTCTCTTCTGGAAGCGGCAGCTCGAGCTTGCTTCCGTCTTTGGACAACTGCGCTTTCGTCACGACGACTTCAAGCCCTTTTTCGAGCGCCTGCACTTGGATCCAAAGCGGGCCATCGAGCGAAAAATCGCTTTCCCCGTGAACTTCATCCATCATTTCCCAAAATAATTCTTCGCTTCGTTCCCGATTGTACCAAATTTCCTCGCGGTCAAAGCCGCGCTCCTCTATATCAACATAGGAAATGTAGAACTTCACCGTATGTTCATTGATGCGTTCGATTTCCATTTCTCAACTCTCCCTTCTAAAACAGAGAAATAAAAAAGGAAGGGATTGTGCCCCTGAAACTATTTAAATCAAAACTTATGATCTTGTACTTTTATTTTATGATAAAAAGCGAAAGAAGGGAAATAAAAAAACGCATTTTTAAAAATTGGTTATGAAACCGGCCATGCCCTACTATAATGATGATGAACACGGACGGAATGAGGGACGCCTATGGTGGATGAATACATCGTTTCCATCTTGCTGATTATCGGCATTGATGTCATTCTTGGCGGGGACAATGCGGTTGTCATTGCGCTGGCAAGCCGCAACTTGCCGGAACAAAAGCGGAATGTGGCCATCATTGTCGGCACCGCGCTGGCGATCGCTGTTCGCATTGTCTTGACGGTGGCCGTCGTTTGGCTGTTGACGATTCCGTTCTTGCAGCTCGCTGGAGGCGTCGTCCTCTTTTGGATCGCCTTGAAACTGATCGGGCAAAAAGACGAAAAACCGACTATGATCAAAGCCGAACCGTCGCTTTGGAAAGCCATCCAGACGATCGTCGCCGCCGATGTCGCCATGGGTCTTGACAACGTCATCGCCATCGCTGGAGCGGCTCAAGGCCATATCGGACTTGTTGTGTTCGGTTTTCTCTGTTCCGTTCCTATCATCATTTTAGGCAGCAAAATCATCCTTTATGCCATGGAACGGTTCCCGATTCTCATTTATGCCGGCGGCGCCCTCTTGGCGTACACCGCTGGAAAGATGATCGCTGCCGAAGAGCGGTTGCGCCCGTTTTACCCCCCGAATGGGGAGGCGCTGTTTCCAATGGCGGCGGCCGTTCTTGCCGTTTTGCTCGGCTTGGCGGCCCACCGCCGGTCGCGCGCCGCATAAAGCAAATGATAAAAAACTTCTACATGGCAGACCATGTAGAAGTTTTTTTATTACCCGTTCACCAGCCGCTGCGCTTCACGAAGCTGATACGCCCGCACTTTGCGCGGCAGAAAGCGGCGGATTTCATCTTCGTTGTAGCCGACTTGAAGCCGCTTTTCATCAATGATGATCGGCCGGCGCAAAATGCCTGGGTTTTTTTGAATGAGTTCGTACAAATCTTGCAGCGGCAGAGCTTCCAAGTTAATGTTCAGCTTTTGGAACACTTTCGAACGGGTCGAAATGATCTCATCCGTTCCCGTTTCCGTCATCCGCAAAATCTCTTTAATCTCCTCGACCGTGAGCGGCTCGGAGAAAATATTGCGCTCGACATAAGGAATATTGTGCTTCTCGAGCCACGCCTTCGCCTTCCGGCATGACGTGCAGCTCGGTGATGTGTATAGCTTGACCACTTCGATCACTCCTTTTGACAAGGAATCCCTTGCTTCCCTCGTCCGTCAGACGACAGACGTGCACCGCTATGCCGGTTTGACGTCTGACAGCATAGCGACACGGCCTGGACGCCAGTCTGGCGATCAGCCGCTTTGCCAATCGTTTGCAAATTGAAATGACTTTAACATGATATATTATACAATACATCGGCCAAGAAAGATATAGTTTTTCGATGATAAATGCAATTTTCTTTCTTTCCTCTTCCAAAGTGAAGGCAAATCCTCTACAATCAAAGTAGAAAAGGAAAAGGGAGGAAGAACCGATGGCCGGCTATTTCATCGACTTTGCCATTGCTTCGGCATTGATCGTCGTCCTCACCGCATTGATGGGGAACATCAGCAACACGATCGGAGAGCGGATGTTCGGCCGAAACAAAAGTGGAAAGCATGTCGAGGCCTCCCGCCGCATCCAACAAGGATGGAAAGTCGTCGGGGGAAAAAAATAACGCGCCAAAACAGGCGCATAGGTGGGTGCCGCCTCTTTCGCCGTTCGCACCATGCGGCGGTGAAAGAGCGGCGCTTTTTTCGATTCGGCTAGGCATACATCGCCCGATACCGCTTATATTCTTCCTCTGAACAAAGCACAAAATGGCCAGGCGTAATTTCACGGAATTCAAGTTCCTCTCCATCTTTGTAGCCATGTTGCGCCGGGTCGTAAACGATCCGCTTGCGCGTCCGCTCCGTTTCCGGATCAGGAAGCGGAATGGCCGACAAGAGCGCCTTCGTGTATGGGTGGATCGGATTGCGGTACAGCTCTTCCGATTCAGCGAGCTCGACCATTTTCCCGAAATACATGACGCCGATCCGGTCGCTGATGTATTTGACCATCGACAAGTCATGGGCAATAAACAAGTACGTCAACCCTTTTTCACGCTGCAGGCGCTTCAATAAGTTCACGACTTGCGCCTGAATGGAAACGTCAAGCGCCGAAATCGGCTCATCGGCGATGATGAATTCCGGCTCGACGGCAAGCGCCCGGGCGATGCCGATCCGCTGGCGCTGACCGCCGGAAAACTCATGCGGGTAGCGGCTGGCATGCTCGCGGTTCAAGCCAACCGTCTCAAGCAATTCATACACGCGTTGCATCCGTTCTTCTTTCGTTTTCGCCAGCCCATGGATGTCGATGCCCTCAGCGATAATATCCGCGACCGTCATCCGCGGATTCAACGACGCATACGGATCTTGGAAAATCATCTGCATTTTCCGATTTAACTCTTTCAGCTCTTTTTTTGATTTTTTGCCGTGCACATTGACGCCGTTAAACAGCACTTCTCCTTCCGTCGCTTCGTACAGCCGGATGATCGTCCGCCCCGTTGTCGACTTGCCGCAGCCCGACTCGCCGACAAGGCCGAACGTTTCACCTTTATAAATGTCAAAGGTGACGCCGTCGACTGCTTTCACCACCTGACCGCGTCCAGCTGGGAAATACTGTTTCAAATTTTTGACCTCAAGCAGCTTTTGTCTAGCCACGCGGTTTTCCTCCTTTCCGGGCGACGATGTCAGCAAACCGTTTCATCCGTTCACGCACGATAGCCGGCGGTTCCACTTTCGGCGCCATTTCATGCAACAGCCATGTCGCCGCATAGTGCGTATCAGACACTTGGAACATCGGCGGCTCGAGCTCATAGTCAATTTTGAGCGCATACGGATTGCGCGGCGCAAACGCATCGCCTTTTGGCGGATTTAACAAATCCGGCGGCGAACCCGGAATCGAATACAGCTCCGTATCTTTATGATCAAGGCTCGGCATCGAGGCCAGCAATCCCCACGTGTACGGATGTTTCGGATTGTAAAAAATTTCATCCACCGTGCCGATCTCCACGATTTTCCCGGCATACATCACGGCCACTCGGTCGGCCATGTTGGCGACGACCCCTAAATCATGGGTGATGAAAATAATCGACATGCCGAGCTTTTTCTGAATGTCTTTCATCAACTCCAAAATTTGCGCCTGAATCGTCACATCAAGCGCTGTCGTCGGTTCATCGGCGATCAAAATTTTCGGATTGCACGCCAAGGCGATGGCGATGACAACACGCTGGCGCATCCCGCCGGAAAATTGGTGCGGGTATTGCTTCATGCGCAGCTCGGCGTTTTTAATGCCGACCAGCTGCAATAGTTCAATCGCCCGTTTGCGCGCTTCATCTTTCGACAGCTTTTGATGCTTTAAAATCGCTTCCATAATTTGTTTCCCAATCGTCATCGTCGGATTGAGCGACGTCATCGGATCTTGGAAAATCATTGAAATTTCCGCACCGCGGATCGATTGCATCTCTTTCTCCGACAGCTTGGTCAAGTCTTTGCCTTCAAATAAAATTTCCCCTTGCTTAATCCGGCTCGGCGGTGTCGGCAACAGGCGCATCAACGCTTTTGAAGTCACTGATTTCCCAGACCCTGACTCGCCGACGATCGCCAGCGTTTCTCCCTTATACAAGTCGAACGTGACGCCGCGAACCGCCTGCACTTCACCGGCGTGGATGTCAAAGGAAATATGCAAATCGTTCACCTGCAAAATTTTCTCCATCGGTTTCACCCCTTCCGTCGGTTATTTGCGCATTTTCGGGTCGAGCGCATCGCGCAGCCCGTCGGCCACTAAGTTAAAGCTTAAAATGAGCAAGCTGATGACAATCGATGGGATAATAATCAAATGCGGATATGTCTGAATCGACTTAAATCCCTCGCTGACGAGCGAACCGAGCGACGCTTCCGGCGGACGGATGCCAAGACCGATAAAACTTAAAAACGCCTCGGTAAAAATCGCCGTAGGAATCGTAAACATGGTCGTAATAATGATCGGCCCCATCACGTTCGGGATTAAATGTTTAAAAATAAGCCGTGAATTAGACGCCCCGAGCGTCCGTGCGGCCAGCACATATTCCATATTTTTTAGCTTCAATATTTGCCCGCGGACAATGCGCGCCATCGTCGTCCAGCCGGTGATGACCATCGCCAGCGTGATCGAAATAATCCCCGGCTCAAAAATTAAGATAAATAAAATGACGACGATCAAATACGGAATCCCGTTTAAAATTTCGATGATCCGCTGCATCACATTGTCGACCCGGCCGCCATAATAGCCGGAAATGCCGCCATAGGCAATGCCGATGAACAAATCGATCAACGCGGCCAACAAACCGATGTACAGCGAGATGCGCGTGCCATACCATGTTCTCACCCACAGGTCGCGGCCTAAATCGTCGGTGCCAAACCAATAGTACTCTTTCACGCCGCGCTGTTTATATACATCAACGCCATTGGCGTCCTTCCCGTCTAAATTCAGCCAGCTAATATGCTCCAACACCGGAACTTTGGGCGGCAGTTTCGCATGGCTTAAGTTTTGCTCTTTATAGGAACGTTCACTTGCCATTGGGGCAAAAATCGCCAATAACGCTAAAATGATAATCATGGTCAGCCCGGCAATCGCCGCTTTGTTTTCGCGCAGGCGAAGCCAAGCGTCATGCCAAAACGTCAAACTTGGGCGGCTGATTTTTTCCTGCTCGCCGACGTTCGGCGGGGCGGGCTGAAACCATTCCGGTGAAAGCTGGTCGTATTGTTGTTTCGCCATCATTTTTTCCCTCCCGCTAAACGAATGCGTGGGTCGACAATCCCATAGAGAATATCAACGATAAAAATGACAAAAATCAATAACGCCGAATAAAACAACGTAGTGCCCATAATGACAGGGTAGTCGTTCAGCTCGATCGAACGGACAAACTGCTCGCCGAGACCGGGAACGGCAAAAATTTTCTCGATGACGAGCGTTCCCGTCATTAAGTTGACCGCCATCGGTCCGAGAATTGTGATAACTGGAATGAGCGAGTTGCGGATCGCATGCTTGATGATGACCCCCGCATTGCTAATCCCTTTCGCGCGGGCTGTTAAAATATAATCGGATGACAGCACCTCAAGCATTTCCGTACGCATAAAGCGGGCGGTGTTGGCAATGACGCCGACAGACAGCGCCAACGTCGGCATAATCGTATACTTAAACCCTTCCCAAAACGCGACCGGCAGCCATTGCAGTTTAACACCGATGAAATACTGCAGAAATCCGGCCAACACGAACGACGGAACGGAAATCCCGATGACTGCAATGACCGTGGCTGTATAATCTCCCCAACTGTTATGGCGAATAGCCGCCAAAATGCCGAGCACTAAACCGACGAGCGTGCCCAAGACGATCGCCTGGAACCCAAGCTGGGCCGACGGGCCGATCCGGTCGCCGATCAACTCTGTTACCGGCCGGTTGTCATACTGGAACGAAACACCCAAATCTCCTTTTAACAAGTTGCCTAAATATTGAACGTATTGGACAGGCACTGGTTTGTCGAGCCCATATTCTTTCAAAATGATGGCTCGCTGCTCTGGGGTCAATTTTTCTTGGTTTTGCAGCGGCGAACCGGGCAACAGCTTCATCAAAAAGAACGTCACGGTCGCAATAATAAACAGCGTAATCACCATATATACGAGCCGCTGAATCGTATACCGCGCCATGGCTGCACCTCCTCTGTTTATTTCCTGTTTAATACCAATGGTATTTCAATCTTCAAGTTTTTTCGACATTTTTCGCCTTGGCAGGCAAAAGGAGAGTATATGCCCTTGCATATACTCTCCTCCGCACCTCCTAGAGAACGGTTACTCGATATACGCCCATTTATAGCTATAATCTCCACCAAATGAATGAATAACAATGTCTTTTACGTATTCACGTTGCAAATACGCACGGCCGCGTTGATACAGCGGAGCAATTGGCATTTCTTCAAAGAGGATTTTTTCTGCTTTCAACATTGCGTCCCAACGGGCTTGCAAGTCGCCAAGCAGCGTCGTTTTCGCATCTTTAATCAGCTTGTCATATTCAGCATTCGACCAGCCCGTTTGGTTGTGCGGGTTATTTGTCGTCCACAGATCAAGGAACGTCATCGGGTCTTGATAGTCCGGACCCCAGCCAGAGAAGGATAGTTCATACTGCATATTGCTTTCTAGCTCAAGTTTTTGTTTGAACGGCTGTTGTTTAATGTTGACCGTAAGGCCAGGCAAGTTCTTTTCAAGCTGTTCTTTTAAGTATTCGCCGACTTTCTTCGCGACGTCGTCGTCATAGTTTAACAATTCAATAGTGAATTTATCTTTGCCAAGCTCTTTTTTCGCTTGCTCCCACAATTTTTTCGCTTCGTCCACATTGTACGACACTAAATCGCCGTTAGCGTCACGGAAGTCTTTGCCGTCCGGACCGGTGACGAAGTCTTTCGGAACCGCATAGTTGGCCACAACCGAGCCGTTGTTGAACAACGTGTTCACCATCGCCTCTTTATCGATAGCCATCGCGATCGCTTTGCGAGCGTTGACGTTGTTCAACGGTTCTTTCTTCGTGTTCATGCGCAGCCAGAAAATCGATGGTTCAAGATACGTGTGGAAATTTTTGTCGTTTTTATATTTATCAACAAACTCCGCACTTAGGATAACGCGATCCGCTTTTTTCGTGTCGTAAAGGTTTACCATTGTTGCGGTCTCTTTTACGACTTTGACGTTGATTTTTTCCAGCTTGACCGTATCTTTATCCCAGTAGTTCGGGTTTTTCGCATACGTCCAGCCTTGCTCATGCTTCCATTCGCTTAAGACGAACGGGCCGTTGTACAGCGTCGTATTGGCTTCCAAACCGTATTTGTCGCCTTGGGCTTTAACGAATTTTTCGTTTTGCGGCATGAACGTACCGAATACCGTCAAGCTGATGAAATACGGAATCGGGTTTTCAAGCTCGACTTGGAGCGTGTAATTATCGAGAGCTTTGACGCCGAGCTGGTCAACTGGCAATTTGCCCGTATTGACTGCTGCAGCATTTTTAATGTCGTACATAATGTACGCATACTCCGCTTTCGTTTTCGGGTCAAGCACTCGTCTCCATGCGAACACGAAGTCGTGCGCCGTCACCGGATCGCCGTTTGACCATTTCGCATCTTGACGAAGCTTAAACGTATACGTTTTGCCGTCTTCGCTTACCGTGTAGCTTTCCGCTACCCCTGGCACAGGCTTATTGTCTTTCCCTAAACGGTAAAGACCTTCCATGACGTTGTTCAAAACGATGAACGATACTTGGTCCGTAGCGAGCGCCGGATCAAGCGATGGAATCTCTGATGTTTCAAGCAAGTTCAGCACCTGCTCCTTTTTCTCCGCCGGCTTTTCGCCGCCCTGGCCGCCTTGGGCGTTGTCGTTGTCCTTGCCCCCGCCGCAAGCCGCGAGGAACGTTGACAGCGCGAGAAGCAGGACGAGGAAGAAAGAAAATCGCTTCTTCACTAAAAAACCCCCCTTAGGTTTATGTAGTGTATTACAAATCTTCTGAACCATTTGATTTCAGAAGATTGTACTTACATCGCTTATTATATCCTGTGTTAGTATATTTGAAAAGGATTTTTTTATTTTCTTAAATAAAAAAATTTCAAACTACTTATAAGTGGGATGAGGATCAGCTTGCATTTCCATCCGTGTTGTGCTGACTTTTGTCACCATTGCAAATAAAAAATTTCTGCCTACAAAAAAGAAAGCGCTTACAATATAATTTTTTTGCCCTTTCTCTCAGCTGCGAAGCAAATCTCTCCTGAACTTCCAGATTTCTTCTATATTTTTAATATAATTTTGTTAATAATTTTGACAATCTTCCCGCCCACATGATTTATGATAAAATAAGCAGTGAGAAGGGAAAGGCGGGAACAGACGATATGAAACAAACGGCTGTGCGGACTGGATGGCTCGTCGCCGCGATGCTGGCGGCAAGCGCACTCATCGTAATAGGGCAAGGAGCATGGAGTACGGTGGCCTTTATTAACGTTTCGTTTTTGCTCTCCCTTTTGCCTCTGTCGCTTGGCGGGCTTTTGTTTGTTTATGAACGCGGGTTTTTCAGCGGATTCGCATACGGGTTTCGCCGATTGCGCAGGAATCGAACGAAGGTGGAGCGGTATCTTGAGGAAGCGGCAGCAGAACATGAATCGGATGAGCTGCTCGGTCCGCGGCGTTTCGCCATCACGTATCCGCTTCTCTTTTCTGGTCTGCTTCTGTTTCTGGCGATGATTGCCGCCGGATATGCCGTGCAATAAGGTTGCAACAGCTGAATGTTTTCCGTATAATATAAGGCAAATCTAGGATCAACCGAGCGATGAGAAAGAAGAGTACATATTGGCGATGCCTTCAGAGAGCTTGTGGACGGTGCGAACAAGCGGCTAGCCATATGGAATGGGCTTTCGAGCTTCCCGCCGAACCGGCGACGCAGTAGGCGAGGACGTTTCCCCGCGTTACAGGGGGCCATGCGCTAAGCATGGGCTGAGCGATTGCGCTTGTCGGCGCAATAAGTAGGGTGGCACCGCGGTCCTACCGTCCCTATCAGAGGGCTGGCAGGGCCTTTTTTATTTTTTGCTTGAGGGAGTGAAGATCGATGAAAACCATTTTTTCCGGCATTCAGCCAAGCGGCGTCATCACCCTTGGCAACTACATCGGGGCGCTGCGGCAGTTTGTCGAGCTGCAGCATGAATACAACTGCTATTTTTGCATCGTTGACCAACACGCCATTACCGTTTGGCAAGACCCACACGAACTGCGGCAAAACATCCGCCGCCTCGCCGCTTTGTATTTAGCAGTCGGCATCGACCCGACGCAAGCGACGTTGTTCATCCAGTCAGAAGTGCCGGCGCACGCTCAAGCCGCTTGGATGCTGCAGTGCATCGTTTATATCGGCGAACTTGAGCGGATGACGCAATTTAAAGAAAAATCGGCCGGCAAAGAGGCGGTCAGCGCCGGGCTGCTCACGTACCCGCCGCTGATGGCCGCTGACATTTTGCTTTATAACACCGACATCGTCCCGGTCGGCGAAGACCAAAAGCAGCATATCGAATTGACGCGGGATCTGGCCGAGCGCTTCAACAAACGGTATGGCGAGCTGTTCACGATCCCTGAGGCGCGCATTCCGAAAGTCGGCGCCCGCATCATGTCGCTTGTCGACCCGACGAAAAAAATGAGCAAATCCGACCCCAACCCGAAAGCGTACATCACACTGCTTGACGATGCGAAAACGATCGAGAAGAAGATCAAAAGCGCGGTCACCGACTCGGAAGGAACGATTCGCTACGACAAAGAAGCGAAGCCAGGCATTTCGAACTTGCTCAATATTTATTCGACGCTATCCGGTCAATCGATCGAGGAGTTGGAGCGGCAATACGAAGGAAAAGGATACGGCGTCTTCAAAGCAGACCTCGCTCAAGTCGTCATCGAAACGCTTCGACCGATTCAAGAGCGGTATCACCATTGGATGGAAAGCGAGGAGCTTGACCGCGTGTTGGATGAAGGGGCGGAAAAAGCAAATCGGGTTGCATCGGAAATGGTGCGCAAAATGGAGCAAGCCATGGGGCTCGGGCGGCGGCGGTAAATAGCCGCATCCAGCGAAGCCATACAAAAACGGGCAGGCGCCTATCGCCTTGGCCCGTTTTTTAATTGACTTTTGGTTCTTGCTCCATTTCCCACAGTTTTTCGAAAAATGGCTGCCCTTTGATCAAGTTTTCGCACAGCTGCTCATGCCGTTCGGACCACCCGTATTTCGTCTCGTTATACAATTGTTCCCACGCTTCATCAAAAGACATTTTTTGAATAGCGGCGTATTTTTCCGGCGCCCATTCCGTATACCAATAGCGCATCTGGGCAGCATTTTTTGTCGAATAAAGCTGGTCAAGCGCCATAAACAACAGCTGTTTCAACTGCCGCTCTTTGCGCGTGAGTCCGCACATCAGTTCCGGAGCCGGCGATAAAATGTGGTATTCTTTTTCATACCTCGGCAGCGGATAGTCCCGTTCCTCCGCTTCGGCCGCCATTTCGTAGACGAGTTGTTCCTGACGCGGAATGAGACGGCTTTTGCGAATCGGGATTTGATAACCGATTGTATCGACAGCCAAAACGCCGGCGCCGTCCGTGACAACGAAACAATAGTCCAGCTGAATGCGTTCATGGTTTTTGCGGACATACGCCTTCTGATGTACATCGTCTAGCAGCGGTTTTGGAAGATCGGACAAGCTGTTTTCAATGTAATGAAACAGGGCCGGGGATACTTTTAACAGCGGCACTTGGTCGAGCAGCTCGATTTGATCGTCCTTGCGCCATTCATGGAAATGGCAGACGTTGTATCCGTTCTCTTCTCCTTCAAACCAGTTGACCCAAATGTCGTGCAGATAAAGCATGCGAGACCCCTCACTTCCAGACGTGTTTGTCCATCAGTATAGGCAGAGGGGGAGAATTTTATTCCATTTCGTCCTCTTTTCCCCTCTAGGGGCTGCGGCTTGGAAACGTCAAGCTCCCCCACATCAAAAGAAGGCCAATAGGGAATAAATAACATTCCACCCTTGTCGAAATATAAGATAAGTATTCGCTAAAACCACGCTCTGGAGTGATGATGTTCAAATAGGCGATCACCATCATGCCGCCGACGACTGAAAAACCGAAACCGACCAAATAAAAAAACAGGCGGACCACCGGGCTTTCCCTTCCTTCTTGTCCACGTCCTTGTTCTACATATATGTCGGCGCCATGGACAACATGCCTGTTTGCGCCCGATGCCCCTAAGATTCTTGTGATAACCGGACAGCGGCGGTCGCCATGCGGTTTCGAGCTAAGACGCTCCTTGCTGTTTGCCTGAAAAGCCCGCCAACTCCGCGATGTCTTTCGCTTCCATCTTCATCAATTGGGCGAGCGAATAGCCTCTTTCTAGGCAACGACGGATGATGGCATACCCAACGGCATAGCCCCCCATTTTCGGATGCCATCCAAGCCCGTACAAAATGCGGGAAGTATGCGGATGCGAAACGGGCAAATGTTGGTTCGGGACAATATAACGCCGCCAAAACCGTTCCATCTCCCGATCGGTGTAATACTTCGTCCATCCCGCACACTGCTTGACGCCGACTGTCTCGGCGACGGCATGCTCCGCCAATCCTTCCATAACGACTGCATCCAGCAACGTCGCATCTTCGCCTTCGTTCGGCAACTGCTTGAGACGGCATACATGGTTGTATTCATGCGCCACCAACGCGGCGATCTCCTCGTCGCCATGATCCGGCAGCAAGAAGAAAAACAATTTATCAGCAAACGCCACCCCGCCTTTTCCTTGGAATTCGCGCACAAGCTTCCGGTTTTCGTCATCGGCCGGCAGCAAAAATACCGGAACGTCCGGTCCCTTCCATATCCCCCGTTGCCGTTCATACAAACGGCCAAGACGTTCCCAAAGACGGCGCTCTTTCATCTCCGGCAAAAGCCGCTCGGCCTGCCGAGTGCTTCGGTACATGCCATACAGCCGTAAATAGCTGTAAATCTCACGCGCCGGCATCTTGCCAAAAAGCGGCGCCAACCGTGCGCACAACCGGAGCGGATCGCCTTCATCCTCTTCAAGCCATCGATCGGTCGGAAGCAATCCCATCGCTTTTCCCTCCTTTTCTCTTACGTTATGTCGGCAGGGAAAAGACGGTGAAACAAAACAAAAAAGAGAGCCTGACGCTGAACCGAACCCGCCGTTAGTCACGCGTTTTCAGCTCTGCTCAACCAAGGCTCTCCTTTTCATCCATTACACATATTTTTTAAAAATCAATGTCGCATTATGGCCGCCAAATCCAAATGAGTTGCTTAAGACCGCACGCACGTCTTGCTTGCGCGCTTCATTCGGCACATAGTCGAGGTCGCATTCCGGATCCGGTGTTTCGTAGTTGATCGTCGGCGGAATGATGCCGTCGCGGATCGCCAGCACGGAGAAAATCGCTTCCACCGCGCCGGTCGCCCCGAGCAAATGCCCAGTCATCGACTTCGTCGAGCTGACGGCGAGCTTATAGGCATGATCGCCGAATACTTCTTTGATCGCCGCCGTCTCATACTTATCATTGTACTCGGTGCTCGTGCCGTGGGCGTTGATGTAATCGATCTCCTCCGGCTCCAGGCCAGCGTCATGAAGCGCTTGGCGCATCGCCCGCACGCCGCCTTCGCCGCCCGGAGCCGGCGCGGTGATATGGTACGCATCGGCGGTCGCACCGTAACCGACAATTTCTGCGTAAATCTTCGCGCCGCGGCGCAACGCGTGCTCCAATTCCTCAAGAACAACGATGCCTGCTCCCTCACCCATGACGAAACCGTCGCGTTTTTTGTCAAATGGGCGGCTCGCCGTTTTTGGATCTGGATTGGTTGAAAGAGCCGTATTGGCGCAAAAACCGGCGAACGACATTTTCGTAATCGGCGCTTCCGTCCCGCCGGTGATCATGACATCGGCGTCGCCGCGCTGAATGACTTTAAACGCATCACCGATCGAGTTCGCCCCGGTCGCGCAAGCGGTCACCGTGCACGAATTGATCCCTTTCGCTCCGAGGATGATCGATACTTGCCCAGCGGCCATATCCGGGATCATCATTGGCACGAAAAACGGGCTCACTCGGCGATAACCGCGCTGCTGGAAAATCTCAAACTGCTGTTCAAACGTCTCCATGCCGCCGATGCCAGAACCAATCCAAACACCGACCCGTTCAGCGTTGCTTTCATTAATGTCGAGATTGGCATCTTTGACCGCCATGAGCGCCGCAGCGACGGCGAATTGGGTAAATCGGTCCATCTTCCGCGCCTCGCGGCGGTCGATAAACAGCGACGGATCGAAGTCTTTCACTTCCGCCGCCACTTTCGCCGGAAAGTCGTCCGGATTGACGCGGGTGACAATGTCGATGCCGGACTGGCCGGCGATAATGTTTTTCCACGTCGTTTCTGCGTCATTCCCAAGCGGGGTGACGGCGCCTATGCCTGTCACGACGACTCGTCTTTTTTCCATCGTTTCCGTCTCTCCTTTTATTTCGATAATATACGTGCCGTTAACGGCCCCAGCGCAAAGCGATCGCGCCCCACGTCAGCCCGCCGCCGAATCCGACCATAATGATGAGATCATCGTCATGGATTTTGCCCGCTTCCAACTCTTCTACAAGCGAAATCGGAATAGATGCGGCCGACGTGTTGCCATATCGGCGGATCGTCGTCGATATTTTCTCTTCCGGCAGCTCGAGCCGCTGTCTGGCCGCTTCGACGATGCGAATGTTCGCTTGATGAGGAATGAGAAAGTCGACATCGTCTTTCGTGAGCCCGGCTTTTTCAAGCACACGCACGCTTGATTCTCCCATTTGCCGGACGGCGAACTTGAATACTTCACGACCGTTCATGACGATATATTCGTCTTTGTATAAATGTTTTCCTCCTGTTCCGTCAGCTCCCAACTCAAAAGATAAAATCCCGCGCCCGGGCGACACCGGACCCATGACGACCGCTCCGGCGCCATCGCCGAACAGCACCGCCGTGTTGCGGTCGGTCCAATCGGTGATTTTCGATAGTTTGTCTGCCCCCACTACTAATATATACTTGTAGGTGCCTGTGTCAATAAATTGGGCGGCCGTGACCATCCCGTACATAAACCCCGCGCAGGCAGCGCTAATATCAAGCGCAGCGGCGTTGACGGCGCCAAGCCGCTCTTGCAGCATGCAAGCGACCGACGGAAACGGACGGTCCGGGGTGACGGTGGCAACTAAAATGAGATCAATATCCTTCGCCTCCATGCCAGCGTCTTGAAGCGCCCTTTCTGCGGCAAAATACGCCATATGGGACGTATCGATGTCATCCGGAGCGATGCGGCGCTCCTCGATCCCGGTGCGCGTCCGGATCCATTCATCCGATGTATCCATCATTTTTTCCAAATCAAAGTTGGTCAACACTTTTTCCGGCACATAGCGGCCGACCCCGATAATTCCTGCTCCCATATCATTCATCTCCTCTTTCTTTCCCAAAATGGCAAAAAAACGCTCACGCTGACAACCAAACTTGAATGTACAATCAGTCTACATCACCAATTATTATTACTTGGTACTAATTTTAGCCGAAAGAGCGTGGATGCGCAATAAAAAACGAAAGTTGAACCAGCGTTTTCCGTTCCCCTAAGGCATTTGTCCAAACCGCTTTTTCCTTTCTGCCATACAATACAAATACGAGCGACCATCGCATGAAAGGGAGGATCGCCCATGGCCAACGGCGAAGCACAAGAACAGCATCGCGAACGGCAAGACCATTTTTCCCGCCTAATGTTCGGATCTTTTCCTTCTCGCACAACCGGCGAGCGCGAAGATCAAGGGAGCGGGGCAGAACCACCTTTACTGCCGAACATCGATTTCATGAAGCTGTTTGAAAACGTCAATACGCTAGCCGACTCATTGCAACAATTAAAACCGCTCGTGAAAAAGATCACCTCGCTCGTCGACTTATTGAAAAAATAGCAGAGGCTGATCCAAAAAAGCGGTAATACCCCTATCTGAGGCAACATGGAAAAATAGACCACCTTGAAAACCCGGTACAACCACGGGGGTCAGAGGTGGTCTTTTCAATACTTGGGTGAAATTTCATCAAAAAGGAGCTTTTGAGTCAGCTCCTGCCCTTGTCGTTTACGGGAGTTCATTGTATTGGCAGAAAAATTGTCCGATTTGCCGAGCCAGTTGGCGCCGTTTCTCCGGCAGCTCGTAAACGACGCGCACCCGGTTGTTTGTCGTTTTCATCCATTGTTCATATTTACGGCTATGCAAGGCGGATGGATACGGGCTCACTCCGGCCAGCTGCCAAATCGTCACCGGAACGTCATGAGGACTGAGAAAGAGGGACGGAACAGCCTCGGGCACCTCCTCTTCTTTCAAGCCATAGGCAGTCGCGATTTCCCTCACCATCCGCCGGTACACGAATGGATGTTCCTGTTCATAGTCAAGCTGGGCGCGTACGTCAAGGCAAGGGTTGATCATGGCGACGGCGCGGATTTGACTTGGCATGGCGCCAAGCAGTTGCAAAGCAACGAGCGCGCCCATTCCTTCGGCAACGATATAGATGCGCTGGTTCACAATTTCGCTTTTCAACACCGAGTAAATGAGCTGGCGCGCCAGCCGGACCGCCTTCGGGCTTCCCCAATGCCGGCCGTACAAATGGGACGAAAAGACCGTATACCCACGTTCCAACCAATCTTCCAGCCATTGGCGCCGCCCCGGATGCTCGAGCCAAAAACTCGTCTGTTCGTTCACAAAATGGTCGCCGTCGCCCATTAAAAAAAGGGCAAACCCATTTGGGCGCTCCGGCACATGAACGATGCACCATTGCTCATCGAGTTGAAAAAACCGCCGTTGTCCTGCCATCGTTTCCATTCACCCTTGTTTGGCAATGCATAATGGTACAGTATACGATATGCGCGGCCAAAAAAAACGTCCGGGTATATGCCTACGTGACAAATTGTGATAAGATAAGAAAAGGAATGACGAGAAGATGGGAGGAACAAAGATGCGCTTGTTTTGGACGTTTTTTTGGACGTTTTTGCTCGTGCAAATGGCAACGTACGTCATGGGCTCGATGCAAGGGATCGGCTATAACTTCGCAACCGGTGCTTTGCTTGGCGTCATCGTGACGATCTTAGTCTTCGTGATTGCAGCCCTGATTCCGGACGAGCCGGCCGGGGATCACCATCATTGATCATTCGCTTCATAAGACAACGCCTTGGGGTGAAAGTCCCAAGGCGTTGTTTTTGTCATCGAGAAGCCCCATTCCAACACGTATATAGGCGTAAGTCGAGGAGGGATTCCATCTTGATGGGTGTAGGTTGGTGTTTTCTGCAGCCGGCCACGTGCCCCACAATGCTCAATGGGATGGGCTTTATGGGGGCATAAAAACGTTTGACGCTGCCAGCAAGAAGCGCGTCTCTTCCCCCGGCCATCCCCCGCCTCTTCGACTCGTTTCACGCTGACGGGCGAATGACAAGCCGGCCGTTTTCGGCATCGACCGTGACGGTGCTGTAATCTTTCACCCGCCCAGCGATCAGCTCTTTCGCAAGCGGCGTTTCGATCTGCTTTTGCATAAACCGCTTTAAGGGGCGGGCGCCGTATACTGGGTCGAAGCCCGCTTCGGCGATGTATTGCTTCGCCGCTTCGGTCAGCACGAGTTCGATATGCCGATCGGCCAAACGGGCCGACAGCTCGCGGGCGAACTTTTCGATGATGCCTTTCACTTCATTCATCGACAATGGCTTAAACAAGACGATATCGTCGATCCGGTTTAAAAATTCTGGGCGGAAATGGGCGCGCAGTTGGTCAAACACTTGGCTGCGCGTCTGTTCATCGATGTCGTCGTCTTTGTGTTCCAATAACAGCGGCGAGCCGATGTTCGATGTCATAATGACGACTGTGTTTTTAAAATCGACCGTCCGCCCGTGCGAGTCGGTGAGCCGTCCGTCATCGAGCAGCTGCAGCAGGATGTTGAACACGTCCGAATGAGCTTTTTCGATTTCATCGAACAACAGAACGGAATACGGCTTGCGCCGCACTGCCTCGGTCAGCTGGCCGCCTTCCTCATAGCCGACATAGCCGGGCGGCGCCCCGATCAAACGGGAGACAGCATGTTTTTCCATGTATTCGGACATATCGAGGCGAATGAGCTGCTCCTCGCTGTCAAACAGCGCCTCGGCCAGCGCTTTGGCCAGCTCCGTTTTGCCGACGCCGGTCGGTCCGAGGAACAAAAACGATCCGATCGGGCGGTTCGGGTCTTTCATGCCGGCCCGCGCCCGCAAGATGGCGTCGGCGACAAGCTCGACCGCTTCGTCTTGACCGATGACCCGTCTATGCAGCAATTCATGAAGGCGAAGCAGCTTTTCCCGCTCTCCCTCGACGAGGCGGGTGAGCGGAATGCCAGTCCAGCGTGACACGATTTCGGCAATCTCTTCTTCCGTCACTTCCTCGCGCAGCAATTTTCCTTCCCGTTGCTCGCTGATTTCTTGCTCGAGCTGCCTGAGCTGCTTCTCAAGCTGCGGGATCCGTCCATGACGCAGCTCGGCCGCCCTGTTTAAATCGTAGTCGTTTTCCGCGTCCTCGAGCTCACGCTTCGCCCGCTCAAGTTCCTCGCGCACGCGGCGGACACGGTCAAGCGCCTCTTTCTCTTGTTGCCATTGCGCTTTCATGGCATTCGCTTTTTCGCGCAAGTCAGCGAGTTCTTTTTGCAATGCCGCCAGCCGCTCGCGGCTCGCTTCATCCGTCTCTTTGCTTAACGCCGCCTCTTCAATTTCCAGCTGCATGACGCGGCGCATCACTTCATCAAGCTCGGACGGCATTGATTCCATTTCCGTCCGGATCGTTGCGCACGCCTCATCAACGAGATCGATCGCTTTGTCAGGCAAAAAGCGATCCGAGATGTAGCGGTCGGACAACACCGCGGCCGCGACGAGCGCCCGGTCGTGAATTTTCACGCCATGGTGCACTTCGTATCGCTCTTTCAATCCGCGCAAGATCGAAATCGTATCCTCGACGGTCGGCTCTTGGACGAGCACTTGCTGGAAGCGGCGTTCGAGCGCTGGGTCTTTTTCGATGTATTGTCGGTACTCATCAAGCGTCGTCGCCCCGATGCAGCGCAGCTCGCCGCGGGCGAGCATTGGCTTTAACATATTGCCGGCGTCGATCGCCCCTTCGGCCCGGCCGGCGCCAACGATCGTGTGCAGCTCGTCGATAAACAAGATGATGCGGCCCTCGCTTTTTTTAATTTCGTTCAATACAGCCCTCAGCCGCTCTTCAAACTCACCGCGAAACTTCGCTCCGGCGACGAGCGCGCTCATGTCAAGAGCGAAAATCGTTTTGTCTTTCAACCCGTCCGGGACGTCTTTGCGCACGATGCGCTGGGCGAGCCCCTCGACAATAGCGGTCTTCCCAACGCCCGGCTCACCGATCAGCACCGGGTTGTTTTTCGTCTTCCGCGACAAAATGCGGATGACGCGGCGAATTTCGCTGTCGCGGCCGATGACCGGGTCGATTTTTCCCGCCTTCGCCTCGGCGACAAGATCGCGCCCGTATTTGGCCAACGCTTCATAGGTTGCTTCCGGATGTGGACTCGTCACGCGTTGATTCCCCCTTACCTTTCTCACGGCTTCTACCAGTGCTTCCTCTGTCAAGCCAAACGATGCCAGTTGCCGGGCAACCGGCTCGGCGCCATGAGACAGCGCGAGCAGCACATGTTCGACCGATATGTACTCATCTTGCATTCGTTTCGCTTCGTTTTCCGCCCCCTCAAGCAGCCGCGCCAAGGCAGGCGCAACGTACATCTGTCCCTCTCCCGCTCCGTGCACTTCCGGCTTTTGGCGAAGCCGGTCTTGCAGCCAGCGGATCGCCTGAGCGCGGTCGGCGCCGCAAAGGGCAAACAGCCGCGGCGCCAAGCCATCTTCTTGCTCGAGGAGCGCCAGCAGAAGATGTTCGACATCAAGCTGTTGATGATGCCGCTCTTTGGCGAGCGACTGCGCCGCCATAAGCGCCTCTTGCAGTTTTTCCGTCAAACGGCTTGCGTCCATGCCGTCCCCTCCATTTGACCTTCTTTGACCATAAATCATTATAGCGGATCGCAAAGCGCACGGCAAATGAAAAGCCACTCCATGCTTGGAATGGCTTTTGTTCTGCTTCACGGTTTGCGCAAATACGTCCAATGCCGGTTATGGTTCGACGTTTCTGGAAACGTATCGCCGGCTTTCAGTTTCAGCTTTTTCGGGTGCTTTACATTGTCTCCCGTTTCGCCGATTTCAATATACACGCCGTTGTTCGGCGCTTTATCGCCTGGTTTGAAATGGCGCGGTTGGCCCATTTGTTTCATCCCCCTTGCTTCGATTGCATTTGTTATCATGCCCGGTTTCATCGCTGTTCATAAGAAGGAAAATGATGGAGGATCGCAAACGGAACGCCAAGCTGTTCACAACGAAAAGGAGCTCTCCCCTCGAAATCCTTTTCAAAGTGAAAAAGGAACTCCCGAAACGGGAATTCCCCCTTTGCTATAAAACGGACAACAAAATCGCTTTTTGCGCATGAAGCCGGTTGCCGGCCTGCTCAAAGACGACCGAGTTCGGGCCGTCCATGACGCCGGCCGTCACTTCTTCGCCGCGATGGGCCGGCAGGCAATGCAAAAAGAGATAATCCGGTTTTGCCGCTTTGACGAGCTCTTCGTTGACTTGATACGGCTGAAATACTTGCAGCCGCTCAGCACTTTCGCTTTCTTGGCCCATGCTCGTCCAGACATCCGTATAAATCGCATCCGCCCCCGCCACCGCCACAAGCGGGTCGTGCGTCACCGTGACGGCGGCGCCTGTCTGTTCACCGATCCGGCACGCCGCCTCGACATATTCTTTCTTTGGCTCATAGCCCGGTGGACAGGCGATGGCGACATCCATGCCGACTTTCGCCGCGGCCACAAGCAAGGCGTTGGCGACGTTGTTCCCGTCGCCGACATAGGCGAGCTTGACGCCTTGGAACGTTTTCTTCACTTCATAAATCGTCAGCAAATCCGCCAACGCCTGGCACGGATGATCGTCGTCCGTCAGGCCGTTGATGACCGGAACGGACGCATATTCGGCCAACTCCTCGACTTTTTGATGGGCAAATGTGCGAATCATAATGACATCGACGTATTGCGACAAGACGCGGGCCGTATCGGCGATCGTTTCGCCGCGGCCAAGCTGCAAATCGTTTCCGTTTAAATACATCGCCTGGCCGCCAAGCTGAATCATGCCGACTTCAAACGACACGCGCGTGCGCGTTGACGGCTTTTCAAAAATCATCGCCATTGTTTTCCCGGAAAGCGGCGTATACGATACACCGGCTTTTTGTTTCGCTTTTAAATCAGCTGCTAACGCCAGCAAGTCCAAAATTTCTTCTGTCGAGAAATCAAGAAGCGTTAAAAAATCTCTCCCTTTTAATGACATCACTGCATTCATGCGATCACCGCCTGTTCTGCCTGTTTTTTCTTTTCCAACCAGCCATGGATCGGCTGCACATCAAGATGATCGACATCGAGCGCCTGCAAGAAGAGCTTCAATGTCTCACGTTCCGTGAAGACGAGCAATTGTCGGGACAACGCAGTCATTCGTTTGTTCGCTTCGCCTTCCTCTTTGCCCAAGTCGATCACCGCGAGCGCCGTGTCGCGCTTCACCCAATCGGCAAACGGGACATCAGCGACGATGGTCAGCTGTTTCGCCGTCATCTCCGCCTCCAGCTCGGCGTCGATGTTGCCGATGACGTAGACCTCGTTCGCGTTCGCTTTCTTTTGCAAATACGGATAAAACGCTTTATACGCCGCTTCCTCCTTCGTTGCGGCGATGCTGATGCCTTCGCCGGTCGATTTCATCTCTGGCCCAACCACCGGGTCAACCCCCGGCAGCTTATGGGTCGAAAAGACCGGATACTTTAACACGGCGTACGGCATGACCGCCAAGCCGCGCGCTTTTTCGTCCACGATGTCGACGAGCGATTTCCCAAGCAATAATTTTGTCGCAATTTGCGCCAGCGGCACGCCGGTCGTTTTGCTGACGATCGGCACCGTCCGGCTCGCGCGCGGGTTCACTTCCAGAACATATACATTGCCGTCCGCAATGACATATTGAATGTTCATAATTCCTTTAAAGCCGAGTTTTTTCGCAATCCGGCCCGCATAGTCGATGATTTTCGCTTTTTCTTCACCTGTGAGCGTCTGCGCCGGCAGCCAAGCATAGCTGTCACCGGAGTGGATGCCGGCTTTTTCGACGTGTTCAATGATGACCGGCAACACGATGTCTGTTCCATCCGTCACGATGTCCGCTTCTGCCTCTTTCCCGTCCAAATACGCATCAATCAAAATCGGATAGGTCAACTCGCCTTGCTCGATCAAAGCAGCGAGCTGCGCCTCGCTATGGACGATAAACATGCCGCGGCCCCCGATGACATACGACGGACGAAGCAGCACTGGGCAGCCGATCTCAGCCGCTTTGGCGGCGAGCTCCTCGGCATTGTTCGCCACCAAGCCCGGTACGTGCGGGATGTCAAGCTCCTCAAGCAACTGGTAAAAACGATCGCGGTCCTCGAGCTGGTCAATCATATCGTACGTGACGCCAAGCAGCGGCACACCTGCTTCTTCGAGTCCTTTGACCAAATTGATCGCCGTCTGACCGCCAAATTGAACGATGACATGCTTGATTTGTTCCGCTTCGATAACATCGAGGACGCTCTCAAGCGTCAGCGGTTCAAAGTACAGACGGTCGGCGACGGCAAAGTCGGTGCTCACCGTTTCCGGATTGTTGTTGATCATCACCGTTTCATAGCCCTCTTTTTGCAAGGCGAACACGCTATGAACGGAGCTGTAGTCAAACTCAATGCCTTGGCCGATGCGGATCGGTCCGGCTCCGATGATCAGCACTTTCTCTTTGCCGCTCGGTTGTTTTCGCTCGTCTTCGCCGAAATAAGTCGAGTAGTAATAATCCGTTTCTGAATGAAATTCGGCCGCGCACGTGTCGACCATTTTGTATGACGGCACGATGCCAAGTTCCTTCCGCTTGTTGCGCACGTCAAGCTCCGGCACGCCCCACGTTTCGGCTAAAAAGGCGTCGCTACATCCTTTTTCTTTCAAGAAACGGAACGTTTGCTCCTCAATCGTGTCCAACGTTGCAGCCGCTGCCTGTTTTTCAAGGGCGACAAGCCGCTCGAACGAGCAAAGGAAAAAGCGGTCGATTTTCGTCCATTCGTGAATGGCTTCAACCGCCACCCCGCGGCGGAGCAGTTCCAAAATGGCGAAAAAGCGGCGGTCGTCTTTGTCGACAAGCAGCTGTTTCAGCTCATCATTCGTTTTCACCGAAAGCTCCGGCAACAACAGTCCGTTGTTTTTGCCTTCGAGCGACTGCACCGCTTTTTGAAACGCCCGCTCCATGTTGCGGTCGATCGCCATCACTTCCCCGGTCGCCTTCATTTGCGTGCCGAGTTTCCGATCCGCATGCGGAAACTTGTCAAACGGCAAGCGCGGAAACTTGACGACGACATAGTCCAAGGCCGGTTCAAAGCTGGCGTACGTCGTTTTCGTCACCGGGTTGACGAGTTCCGCAAGCGTATAGCCGACCGCGAGCTTCGCCGCAATGCGGGCGATCGGGTAGCCGGTCGCCTTGGACGCCAGCGCTGACGAGCGGCTGACACGCGGGTTGACTTCAATCAAGTAATATTGTTTGCTGTTCGGGTCAAGGGCGAACTGAATGTTGCAGCCGCCGATGATCCCTAAGGCGGAAATGATCTTCACCGCCGACGAACGGAGCATTTGGTACTCCTCATCGGTCAACGTCTGCGACGGTGCAACGACGATCGAATCTCCTGTATGAATGCCGACCGGATCGACGTTTTCCATATTGCAAACGGTAATGCACGTATTCGATTGGTCGCGCATCACTTCATATTCAATTTCCTTAAACCCGGCGACGCTCCGTTCGATCAAACATTGATGAATCGGGCTTTCGTTCAATCCTTTTTCTACGAGCGCGAGAAACTGCTCCATGTTTTCGGCAATGCCGCCGCCCGTCCCGCCGAGCGTATACGCAGGACGAATAATGATCGGAAAACCGATTTGTTCGGCGAACGCGACCGCTTCCTCGACGCTTGTAACAATTTCGCTTTCCGGCACTGGTTCGCCAAGCTCATGCATTAACGCGCGGAACGCTTCGCGGTCCTCCCCGCGCTTGATCGCTTCAATCGGTGTTCCGAGCAGTCTCACCCCATACTTTTCAAGCACGCCGGCTTCATGCAGCTGAAACGCCAAGTTGAGCCCTGTCTGGCCGCCGAACGTGGCGAGCAGCCCGTCCGGGCGTTCTTTGGCAATAATCGCTTCGACCGCATCGACGGTGAGCGGTTCAAAATACACGGCATCGGCATGAACTTCATCGGTCATGATCGTCGCCGGATTGTTGTTCACTAAAATGACGCGATATCCTTCTTCCTTTAAGGCGATGCACGCTTGTGTGCCGGAATAATCAAACTCGGCGGCCTGGCCGATGACGATCGGCCCCGACCCGATCAGGAGAATCGACTGAAGCGAAGAATCTTTAGGCATACACGTTCTCTCCCTTGAACACGGTTTGCAAAAATTCGTCGAAAATATAGCCGGTATCTTGCGGCCCCGGATGCGCCTCCGGATGGTATTGCACCGACAAAATCGGTTTATGGCGATGGACGATGCCTTCGACCGAGCCGTCGTTGACGTTGATGAAGCGGATGTCAAACGGCTTGCCCGCCAAGCTTTCCTCTTTGACGACGTAACTATGATTTTGCGATGTCATCATCACTTTTTGCTTCCCGGCGTCCCACACCGGCTGATTGGCGCCGCGGTGCCCGAAGCGGAGTTTTTCCGTATCCGCCCCGTACGCTAAGGCGACAAGCTGATGGCCAAGGCAGATCGCAAGCGTCGGATACCGGTCGATCAGCTGACGGATAGCGGGAAGCTGATGGCTTAACTGTTTCGGATCGCCCGGGCCGTTCGAGAGGACAAGCCCGTCCGGTTTCAGCGCGTCAATCGCTTCCGGCGCCGTATCATGCGGCACGACCGTCACCCGGCAGCCGCGCGCAAGAAGCGACTGCAAAATCGATTTTTTATAGCCGAAATCGACGAGCACCAAATGCGGGCCGCCTTCGCCGTATGTTTCGATCGTTTTCGTTGACACCGCGCGCACGGGAAATACTGCTTCCTCGCCTCCAACGGCTGAAATCGGCGACAAACTTAATTCCGCCATCATCGTTCCAGCGGTGCGGATTTCTTTCACAAGGGCGCGCGTGTCCACATGCGTGAGAAGCGGAATGTTCCAATGCTGCAAGTATTCCGCCAGACTGTATTTCGCCCCGTAATGAAACCCTTCTCGGCTCGCTTCGTAGACGACGACCGCTTCGACGTGCGGCCGCTTGCTTTCAAAATCATCTTCGTTGATGCCGTAATTGCCGATGAGCGGGTACGTAAAAACGATGATTTGGTTTTTATACGACGGGTCGGTCAACACTTCTTGATACCCGGTCATGCCGGTGAAAAAAACGATCTCCCCGCTCACCTTTTCTTCAAGCGGAGCGGCGAGCTCCCCGCTGAACGTTTTTCCGCTCGCCACATGCAAATACGCTTTCATTGGCGCCACCTCATCGTTTGAGTTTTTATAACCGTTCAGGAATTTTTATGCATGAACAGGAATAAAAATTAAGCCGTCGGCCGTCCGTTTACAAGACGGCTGAGGCGTTGGCGTTGTTCAACACGTTTGTCAAAATGTCCACCGCTTCATCGATTTCCGCTTTCGTCACGACAAGCGGCGGCAACAGGCGGATCACGTTCGGCCCCGCCGAAAGGACGAGCAAGCCGTTTTCGTGAATCAATGGCAACAGCGGTGCGACGTCCGTTTGGCACTCGATTCCGACCAGCAACCCGAGCCCGCGCACGTCCTTGACGATGTCAAGCGGGGCGAGCGCGTCATGGAGGCGCTCAAGCAAATAGCGGCCTTTCTCCTGCACTTCTTGCAAAAATACCGGATCGAACACAACTTCAAGCGTCGCCTTGGCAGCGGCCATCGCGATCGGGTTGCCGCCAAACGTCGACCCGTGCACGCCAGGCCCAAACGACTCTTTCAAAAACGCTTTGCCGATCATCGCCCCAACCGGAATGCCGCTTCCAAGTCCTTTCGCCACGGTGATGATGTCGGGCTCCACGCCGAAATGCTGGTACGCAAACGGCTTCCCGGTCCGGCCGATGCCGGTTTGCACTTCGTCGATGATCAAAAGCGCCCCGTACTGTTGACACAGCTCCGACGCTATTTGCAAAAACGCCGGATCCACCGGGCGGACGCCGCCTTCCCCTTGGACGACTTCAAGCATGACTGCCGCCACTTCTTCGCTCATCGCCTGCTTGAGCGCGTCGACATCATTCAGCGGCAAGTGAATGAATTCCGGAAGCAGCGGACCAAAACCGCTATGCACTTTCTCCTGCCCGGTCGCCGCCATCGTCGCGAACGTGCGGCCGTGAAACGACTGGCGGAACGTAATGACTTTGTGTCTCCCGGTATGTTTGCGCGCCAGCTTCAGCGCCGCCTCGTTCGCTTCCGCCCCGCTGTTGCAGAAAAAAACATAATCGCCGGCGCTGTGGGCGACAAGCAAGGAGGCGACCTCTTCTTGAATCGGAATCGTAAACAAGTTCGATACGTGCCAATATTGATTCAGCTGTTGTTCAATGCCCTTTTGGACGTGCGGATGGCGATGGCCGAGATTGCAGACGGCAATGCCGGAGACAAAGTCGAGATATTGTTTTCCATTCACATCGGTCACAACCGTCCCTTCCGCGGCTTGGACGGCGATCTTCCAACGGTTGTATGTCGGAAACAGCGCGCTCATAAATATACCCCCACTTCTTTGCGAATCGTTGTGCCGTGCCATGTTCCGTTCTGGTAAAACGTCGTTTTGCCGCTGACGATCATCACCTCGGGCAGCGCATCGGACAAGGCGGACAGCGCTGCTTTCACTTTCGGAATCATCCCGCCAGTGATGACGCCGTCTTCGATCAGTCGTTCAATCGTTTCCGCCGTCGCCTCGGCCACGAGCGCGCCGTCTCGCAAAATGCCGGGCACGTTCGTCACAAACGCGAGCTGGCTGGCGCCGATGGCCGCTGCGACCGCCCCAGCCGCCGTGTCGGCGTTAATGTTGTATGTTTGCCCGTTTTGATCGATGCCAAGCGGGGAAATGACCGGGATGTAGCCCGCCGCAAGCAGCGTGCGCAACAGCTGGGAACGAACGGTTTTCACACGGCCGACATAGCCAAGTTTAGCAAAGTCAATCGGTTCAGCTTCGAGCAGCCCCCCGTCCACGCCGGAAACACCGACCGCGGGCAAACCGTGCTGCCTGAGCATCGCGACAAGCTGTTTGTTCACTTTGCCGGAGAGCACCATTTCCACAACGGCGAGCACGTCTTTCGTCGTCTTCCGCAAGCCGTTGACAAACTCGCTCGGCACGCGAAGCGTTTTGAGCATCTGTCCGATTTCCGGCCCGCCGCCGTGGACGATGACGACATCCATCCCTTGTTCCCGCATCGTTCTGACGCTGGCAAAAAAGGCGGGAGACAGCTCATCGAGCACGCTGCCGCCGCATTTGATGACGACCGTTTTCCCCATCTTTCTCTCTCCTTACGTCCGATAGCTGGCGTTGATTTTCACATAATCGTACGTCAAGTCGCAGCCCCACGCGACGCCGAAGCCATCGCCCAAGTGCAAATCCACCTCAATGACGACCGTCTCTTGTTGCAAATACGCCGTCGCTTCTTCTTCCGAGAACGGCTGCGGCTCGCTTCCTTTCAGCATCACAATCGGCCCGATCGCGACATCAACATTGTCCGGATCAACGTCAGCGTCCGCATAGCCGATCGCGCCGATGATCCGCCCCCAGTTGGCATCCGCGCCGTAAACGGCCGTTTTCACTAAGTTGGAGCCAACGATTTGCTTCGCGACTTTTTTCGCCTCATCGTCCGTTTTCGCGCCGCGCACGCGCACTTCAATGAGCTTCGTCGCCCCCTCGCCGTCTCTGGCGATTTGCTTCGCCAAGTCTTCGCACGTTTTCCGCAGCGCCTCGTAAAAGTGTTCCCAATCCGGATGATTCGGCGTCAGCTCGTCATTTCCGGCAAGACCGCTTGCCATCACCACAACCATGTCATTCGTCGACGTATCGCCATCGACGGTAATTTGATTGAACGATACATCGGTAATCGACCGGAGCGCATCATGCAGCACCGCCGAAGAAATGTTGGCATCGGTCGTAATGAACGCGAGCATCGTCGCCATGTTCGGATGGATCATCCCCGATCCTTTCGCCGCCCCGCCGACGGTGACCGTTTTCCCATCGACGGTCGTTTGGTAACAGGCGCGCTTCATCACCGTATCGGTCGTTAAAATCGCCGTTTGAAACGCCTCAGCATCCGCCATCGTCGCCCCTGGAACAAGCTTTTCGATGCCCGCGCGAATTTTTTCCATCGGCAAATATTCCCCGATCACGCCCGTTGAAGCGACGGCCACATGGTGCAGCGCCAGGCCAAACTGTTTCGCGCACAGCTCGCGCATTTCATAGGCGTCGCGAAGCCCCTGCGCACCGGTGCAGGCGTTCGCGTACGCGCTGTTGACGATGACCGCCTGCAATTTTTGTTCTACAGCGAGGCTCGCCTGCGTCACTTTGAGCGGCGCCGCCTGAAAATGGCTTTGCGTATACACCGCCGCCGCCGAAGCAGGCACGTCGCATAGAATAACCCCTAAATCGTTTTTCGAATAGCGCAGCCCGGCATTCACCCCGGCCGCTTGAAATCCTTTCGGCGTAACCACTGTTCCATCGGCGACCGCCGTCACTTGCCCCGTTTGTTTTGTGATCGTCATCGTTTTTCCCCTTCCCTCACGGATAGATCGGCAAGGATCGGAGGCCCTCCGCCTCATCCCAACCCATCATCAAGTTGAAGTTTTGCACCGCCTGC
Organism: Geobacillus sp. CCR; assembly: GCF_052906625.1. NCBI lineage: Bacteria > Bacillati > Bacillota > Bacilli > Caryophanales > Anoxybacillaceae > Geobacillus > Geobacillus sp. CCR. The sequence continues at coordinate 144,142 of NZ_JBREBQ010000005.1, forward strand.
CCGGCAGCGCCTTTCATCAAGTTGTCGATCACCGACACGACCGTCACCCGTCCCGTCCGCTCATCGTAGGCGAGGCCGATGTCGCAATAATTTGAGCCGTACACGTCTTTTGTCGCTGGAAACTGTCCAAGTTGACGGATGCGGACAAACGGCGAACCTTCATAACTTGTTTTATACAAATCTACCAAGTCGTTTGGCGAAATCGATTGTTTCGCCTTCGCATAAATCGTCGCCATAATGCCCCTTGTCATCGGAATCAAATGAGTGCTGAACGTGATCGGCGCCACCGCTTCATTCCACGTCTGCAGCGCTTGTTCAATTTCCGGAATGTGCTGGTGGGCGTTCACTTTATAAATTTTCACGTTTTCGTTCACTTCGGAAAAATGTGTCCCGAGCCCGGCTTTCCGTCCCGCGCCCGATACGCCCGATTTGGCGTCCACGATGATCGAGTCTTCCTGAATCAATCCTTCTTTGACAAGCGGCGCCAAGCCAAGCAGCGTCGCTGTCGGATAGCAGCCCGGATTGGATAGGAGCACGGCTCCGCGCACCGCCTCGCGGTTCCACTCGGTCAATCCGTACACCGCCCGCTCTAAATACGCAGATGGCGCCGCCTCGCGCCCATACCATTGTGCGTACACCGCGCCGTCTTTCAACCGGAAATCGCCCGATAAATCGATCACTTTCACTCCCCGATCCACGAGCGCCGGCGCCCACTCCCCCGACACCCCGGGCGGCGTGGCGAAAAAGACCGCGTCATACTTGGCAAGCGCCTCGATTTCAAGTTTATGCAACACCGCACCATCGACCGAACCGACGTGCGGGAAACTTTCCGATACATGAACCCCGTCCTGCGACGACGAGAAAACGTCGCACTGGCTCACGTGCGGATGCCCGTATAGCAAGCGGAACAGCTCCGCGCCGCTGTATCCCGTCGCCCCGATGATTGCCACTTTCATGACGTTCCCCCTCACCCGTATGCCTCATGTAGTTCTCATTATAATACTGTATAAAAATAAAATCAAATGTATATTTAATAATTTTTGAGGATTTTTTTCTTGCCCCTCCCTCCGTCTATGGGAAACGAATACCGATTTGTCCCGGCAGCCAAGGTGCATCCTTGACTCCATCGCCCTCATGTTCTCGGGATGCAAAGACTTTCACAAACGATTCCACCGATGTTCAACAAGTTTTCAATCTTTCCACTATCCTTATATTGACTTCCCTCTTTTTTCCTGTACACTTTTATATAGCGATACATTTTACGTAAGGTTGTGATCAGATGAACGAGATGGAATCTCGTGAATGGCAGAAGTGGCTTACATCGCTTGGGCGCGATCTTCGCCTTGAGAAGGGAACGTACTTGTTTCAAGAAGGGGAAAAAGCAGACGATATTTACTATATCCAATCGGGGAAAATCCAAATCAGCAAAATGGACATGGACGGACGGGAGCTCGCGCTGCGCATTTGCAGCGAGGGCGATTTGATCGGCGAGCTGACGCTGTTTTGCCCTGGCGCCCGCTACATGCTGACGGCGAAAGTGCTGGAAGACGGCGTCGTTTCCGCCATTAAGCGCGAGACGCTCGAACAAGAACTTGCCAACAATCCGACGCTGGCGATCGAGTTGATGAAATGGATGAGCCTCCATTTCCGCAAAACGCAGACGAAATTCCGCGACTTGATTTTACACGGCAAAAAAGGAGCGCTCTATTCAACGCTCATCCGTTTGTGCAACAGCTACGGCGTCATGAAAGAAGACGGCATTTTGATCGACGTGCCGCTGACGAACCAAGAGCTCGCCAACTTTTGCGGCGCCGCCCGTGAAGTCGTCAACCGCATGCTCGGCGATTTGCGGAAAAAAGGCGTCATCTCCGTGCAAAAAGGAAAAATTTGCGTCCACAACTTGCAATATTTGCGTGACGAAATCGCCTGCGAAGGCTGCCCGCCCGAGCTGTGCAGCATTGACTGACGGGCAAGTGCGGCAAATAAAAGGGAAGGCCGTTCTCGGCGCTCAGGGGCGGCCTTTGCTTTTTTGAAGCAAACACTCCCCTGCTGTTGAAAGCTACACTGCCTATCAACGATGCACCTGCAACCATCGCCACGGCTTTCCAACCACCTTTTTTTAAAGGCTTGGCATCCACCATACGCCGCAACCCCCGCGTTGACGGCAAACCAGAAGAAATGCCCATCCGGATCTATCAACATCACTAGATTGTTATTTGCGTACGTGTATCCATTGTGCGTCAAGATATCGTCCGCATCCCCCGGATCCGGATCTAGGGATAGGAACACGCCATGCGTTGGATGATAGTACCAGGCGATCAGATAATACAGACCTGTTTCGTTGTTATATTGATACCCCGCATATCGGTATGAGTTTTCCTCCGCCAAGGCGCCGGATTGGGAAAGAATTTTGCCCCATGTGTCGTACTGGTAGCGAACCACCACGTTTCCTTGCACATCTGTCAGGGAGATAACATCGCCGTTCGTGCTTGCCCTTCCTTGAATGGTCACGAAAAAAGAACCTTGAAAGGCTTGTTGCCAATCAAGGATCCTTATTGTTCTGTCCTAGCGTTCAAGGCGAGGCTTCTTTACTTAGCTTCGTTAGAATAATGCAAGAAAAGAGAATCGACAACCTCTTGCGGAAGCTGTTGATTGGCAAAATTAAGCGCCACCCATGATAGAACCGTTTGATCCATTGGACGCCAAGTTTTTACAATCGGCCATGCATCCACACGATGGTTCGCATCTCGAAGTCCTAAAATACAAATGCCGTAATTTCTATCCCCCCATATAGCCCATTTCATGGAAGAAGGCAACCAAATAACTGTATACGAATTGTATAACATTGCATCAGCTGGACTTTCCTTAGGCCCCAATTCCAGGACATTTACATATTGATCAGATGTTAAATGAACAGGGGGTTTCACCCAATTATAGTAACCAAATTCTTCATAAAAGTATTCTGGGTCTTCACCATTTTCTGTGATTTCCACTCAACCCCAGAAATATGTTAGCTGGATGAAATCGGTTCATCAGTCAGGATCCTTCTTCCGCATACAGACCACGAAGTTGGTAGAATGGAAACAGTCAA